>NZ_DAXETW010000124.1:0-28361 GCF_051155795.1 Longibacter sp. | reverse complement strand
GGGTTTGCCTGGCTCGACACGGGAACGCACGCATCGCTTCTTCAGGCGTCGAACTTTGTGCAGACGATCGAGGCGCGGCAGGGGCTGAAGGTTAGCTGTCCGGAAGAGATCGCCTGGCGGAAGGGCTGGATCGACCGGTCGGATCTCGAGCGACTGGGCGAGAGCATGTCCAATAATGCGTACGGGCAATACCTGCTGGACATTGCGCGTGCCGCACCATCTGGACCCCGTCGGTGATGCAGGCGTTGCAGGGCGAAAATTTGAGAAAGTTGAAAGGTATCGCGACGCGATCATTCGCTATTTTCCGTTACAGCACGTACCAAACAGTGTGGTATCTGTGAGGCGTTCGTCGCCTCCGATCGGTTTTCAGATGTGATACCCCTCCTTTCGGACACCGCGTCGTTCCGTCCCGTGTTGCGCCGCGTCCCACGTCGGCTCATCGTTTCGCGCCGACCTCTCAGATGTACGCCGGGATGCTGTTGATGCAACGTGCCCCGTTCCACCGCCTGAACTGTATCGCGCGATTGGCACCTGCCGATTCTACGCCGGTCGCGCCACTGGATTACGCCCCCGTCTCGTCACGCCGTTTACCATGTTGAAGCGCATCATACTTCTTCTCTCGTTGATCACCGCGATCGGGTGGGGGATGCCGTTGCAGGTGCAGGCTCAAGTGCCACAGCAGGAGGTGCCGGAAGAAGTTCAGCGCGAGCTGGATCGCCGGGGCATGACCGTGGAAGAAGCGCGGCGACGGGCCGAACAGCTCGGGATCGATCTCAGCAACCCCCAGCAGGCGATCCGCCGCGCGCGGGAGCTTGGCATTCCCGAATCCCAGATCCAGGCCATCGTGCGAGCGGTCCAACCGGAGCAGGCACAAGAGAGCACTCGCTTCGACATGTCGACCGACACGTCCAGAGTACCGGCATATCCCGTCCTTGGCGGAACGCCCGAGATCGAACCGGACAGCATCGGTGTCGAACAGCTGCCTCGTGAGATCGACGTGTCCGTTCCCGTGCGTAGCAGCGCGCTGATCCGAGAGGTCCGGCCGTTCTTCCTGACCGCCGGAGGCGATACGAGCGCGGTACAGAACCCGCAGCGCCGGCAGGGCTCTGTGTTGGACGGTACCTGGGGCGGAACGATTACCATCCCTCGGGACACAACGTCCGGTACCTGGACGCTGTTCGTGGAGGCATCCACGCAGGATACGACCGTCACGTTGTCTACCGGTCGTACGCTGACGATCTTTCCAGAAGGGGAATTGCCGGAGCAGGACACGACGCGAGCGAAAAAGGATTCGCTTCAGTATTTCGGCTACGACGCGTTTCGAACCATCCCGCAGGCTTTTCTTCCCAGTTCCCGCGGTCCCGTCGACCCCGGCTACGTGATCGGCCCCAGCGACGAGCTTCGCCTGACCGTCTGGGGCGGCGCGGAATTTCAGTACGACCTGCAGGTGGATGACCAGGGACGCGTCACGGTACCGAATGTCGGACAGTTCACCGTAGCCGGACGCCGGCTGGAGGATCTTCGGCGCGAGATGAAAATGTGGCTGTCGCGGAGCTATTCGGGGCTGACGAGTGAGCCGCCCTCCGTCTTCATGGACCTCACGGTGACGCGCGTGCAGCCGGTGAAGGTCTTCGTTCTCGGGGAAGTTGCACAGCCCGGTGGATATACGCTCAGCGCGTACTCGACCGTCTTCAACGCGCTCTACAGCGTGGGTGGGCCGATGAAAAGCGGGTCTCTCCGCAACATCAAGGTGATTCGGGAGGGAGAGATCGTGGCCACGGTCGACCTTTACGATTACCTTCTGGAAGGATACAGCCCGGATAACGTCAGTCTGCAGAACAACGACTACGTGTTCGTGCCGCCGCGGGGGGAGACCGTTGCGATCACCGGCGCGATTAAACGCCCGGCGTACTACGAGTTGACGGAGAACGAGACGTTTAGTGACCTGCTCGGATACTCCGGCGGATTGAAAGCAGAAGCCTACGTCAACCGATTCACCGTAGACCGGGTCGTGCCCTACGACGAGCGTGAGGACCCGTCCGTAGCGCGCGAGATTGTCGACTTTGACCTGCAGGCCGCGCGTAAGGGAGAGATCGACGTGCCAATGTCCGATGGCGACCGCGTTCGGGTGTACAGCATCCGGGAGGCCGACGATCGGGTGATTGCCACGCGCATCAACGCCGTCGAAGTCACAGGAGCCGTCTTTCAGCCGGGTCGCTACGAACTGGGCACCGATGTTAGGACGGTCCGCGATCTTGTTGGTAAGGCGGACGGGCTGACGGGGGATGCCTACCTCGACCGAGCATCGCTCGTCCGCGTGCAGGACGACCTGAAGTCGGCCGTGCAGTCGATCGACCTGGGCGAGGCGATGGATGATGTGCCTACCGAAAATGTGGTCTTGAGACCGGGTGACAGTCTCCACGTGGCGTCCATTCGTGAGATGGAGGCAGAGCGGTTCGTGAGCATCTCCGGCCAGGTTCGGGAGCCCGGCGATTACATGTATCGGGAGGACATGACCATCCGCGATCTGCTATTCCTCGGGGGAGGGCTGGCCGACGACGAATACCTGAAAGGCGTCTTCCTCGGCCGTGCGGACCTTTATCGTGTGTCGGATGACGGAAGCGAGGAGCGCGTGATTCCCTTTCACCTCGGCGATGCACTGGCAGGGGAGGGGCAGGCCTCCCTCTCGCTCCGTCCCGAAGATGAGATCCGCATCTTCCCCGCTCGTGTCACACGCCTCGAGGAGCGCTTCGTCAACATCGAGGGAGCAGTGAAAGAGCCGGGCGAGTACAAATTCCGAGACAACCTGACGCTCAAGGATATCATCCTTCAGGCGAATGGGTTTGAGGAGGGGGCCTCGCTACTTGAGGTGGAAGTGACGCGAATGGTGCGCACGAATGACGAAACCGGAGAGCGGGCTCGCACGATTCGGATTCCGCTTGCCGGGCCGGAGGCAGAAGCGAATCAAGTCACATTCGACCTGCAGACGCGAGCCGACACGGCCCGTGTGCTGGCCGAGGCCGACGAGTTTCGGTTGCGCCACCGAGATCGCGTCTTCGTGCGGACCGATCCGACGTTTCAACCTCAGGAAACTGTCGTGATCCGAGGTGAGGTTCGGTACCCGGGCGAGTATACGCTCCTGCGTGATAACGAACGACTCAGCAACGTGCTGCAACGAGCGGGAGGCGTGTTGCCGACGGGGTATCTCCGCGGAGGCCGTTTGATTCGGGGGGATGAGCAGGTCATCGTTGAAATGGATGATGCGATCAGTGGGGACGAGGATGACGACGTTATTCTTCAACCGGGCGACGAGATCGTCCTCCCCCCGCGCCCCAATACCATCGCCATTCGCGGCAACGTTGCGAATGAGGGGCTGGTCCGATTCGAGCCGGGGCGCCGCGTCGAGTACTACCTGGAGCGTGCGGGCGGTCTCCGCGACGACACAGAGGCCGTTTTTCTCACCCAGGCGTCCGGGGCGACGTTCCGGGTCCGTACAGGCTGGTTTCGGCGAACGCCGCAGGTCGATGATGGTGCCATCATTCGCGTCGTAAAAGAGCCCGAGCAGGAAGAGAAAGAACCGATCGATATCGGCAACACGATTCGTGACGTCACTGGCATTCTGTCAAGCGCGTTGACCATCATTGTGCTCGCGGGGCGAGCATTCGAATAGAAGCGACCACCCACCTTGACAACGTGCTCATGCGTCTTTCGAGTTCATCGCAGAAGATCTATGTTGCCGGGCATCGCGGCATGGTCGGTTCCGCCGTGTGGTCGGTACTGGAGAATGCCGGTTACTCGAATCTGATCGGGAAAGCGAGCGATGAGGTGGACTTGCGGGACCAGCGGGCCACACGCTCATTCATGGAGGCTGAGGCGCCGGACGTCGTGGTCGTTGCTGCGGCCCGTGTTGGTGGCATTATGGCGAACGACCGGTATCCGGCGGATTTTCTGTACGATAATCTCGCCATCGAGGCGAACGTCATCGAGGCCGCCCACCGGGTTGGCGTCGATCGTCTCGTCTTTCTCGGAAGCACGTGCATCTATCCGAAGCACGCGCCGCAGCCGATGATGGAAGACCATCTGCTCACCGGCGAACTCGAACCGACGAACGAGTGGTATGCGATTGCTAAGATCGCCGGTCACAAGCTGTGTGAGGCATATCACCGCCAGCATGGCGACGACATGATCACGTTGATGCCGACGAACCTGTACGGTCCGGAGGACAACTTCGACCTTGAGACCAGCCACGTCCTGCCCGCTCTGCTCCGCAAGTTTCACGAAGCGCCTGATCCCGACGACACCGTCACGCTGTGGGGGACAGGCACGCCCAAGCGCGAATTTCTGCACAGTCAGGATCTGGCCGATGCCGTGCGCTTTGTGCTCGAGACATCGGAAGACCGGATCCGTGAGGTGGCCCCGGACGGGATGCTCAACGTCGGCGTAGGCGAAGACATTTCGATCAGCAACCTTGCGGGGCTGATTCGCGACGTGACCGGGAGCAACGCGAGCATC
This sequence comes from Longibacter sp., assembly GCF_051155795.1. Taxonomy (NCBI): domain Bacteria; kingdom Pseudomonadati; phylum Rhodothermota; class Rhodothermia; order Rhodothermales; family Salisaetaceae; genus Longibacter; species Longibacter sp. The sequence continues at coordinate 23,849 of NZ_DAXETW010000124.1, read as the reverse complement.
GAGTATGACGAGTCCAAGCCCGACGGCACCCCGCGCAAACTCGTCGACGTGTCGCGGATGCAGAAGCTCGGCTGGGAGGCGGAAACCGGCCTGCGCGAGGGCATCCAGGACGTGTACGATTGGTACCGGGAGCACGAAGACGACATCGTACACGCGTAAGGACCGTAAAACAGGTCGAAGGACACACCACGGAGGCCGTGATTTCGTTAGATTGCAGAGGAACGCGTGAAGAGTGTCTCACGAAGCTCAAGCGGGTGGGACCGAGTCATCTCTGGAACGCACCTTGAAGCGTAATGCGAGCCGACATCGATTTGATGTATCTGATGTCGCTCGGGAATTCTTCTATCACCTCTAGACGCACCGTCTCTTGATGAGTAAGAAAGAGATCACCAGTAAAATTCCCGATGATCGGCCTGCCGATCGCAAACGTGCGCTCATCACTGGTGTGACGGGTCAGGACGGGTCGTATCTTGCCGAACTGCTTCTCGAGAAGGGGTACGAAGTTCATGGTATCAAGCGCCGGGCCAGCCAGTTTAACACGGACCGGATTGATCACCTGTACCAGGATCCGCACAAGGAGGAAGTGCGGTTTTTCCTTCACTACGGTGACATGACCGACGCCACGAATCTGATTCGGATCGTGCAGGAGACACAGCCGCACGAGATCTACAACCTCGCGGCGCAGAGCCACGTGCAGGTCAGCTTCGACTCGCCGGAATACACCGCGAACGTCGACGCGCTCGGGACCCTACGCCTGCTCGAGGCGATCCGAATTCTCGACATGGAGGAAGAGACGCGCTTCTACCAGGCCTCCACCTCCGAGCTCTACGGGAAGGTGCAGGAGACGCCGCAGAGCGAGACGACGCCGTTCTACCCGCGGAGTCCGTACGCCGCAGCCAAGCTCTACGCGTACTGGATCACCGTCAACTACCGCGAGGCGTACGACATGTACGCGTGCAACGGCATCCTCTTCAACCACGAGAGCCCGCGACGGGGGGAGACGTTCGTGACGCGCAAGATTACGCGGGCTGTGGCGCGCATCAAGCTGGGGACGCAGGAGAAAGTGTATCTCGGCAACCTGGACGCCAAGCGCGACTGGGGCCACGCCAAGGACTACGTCGAAGGTATGTGGCTGATGCTTCAGCAGGATGAGGCGCGTGATCTCGTCCTGGCAACCGGCACCACCACTTCCGTGCGTGACTTTGTCGACATGGCGTTTGCGGCCGCGGATATTGACGTCGCCTGGGAGGGGGAGGGCGTCGACGAGAAAGGCTACAACGCCGAGACCGGCGACTGCATAGTGGAGATCGATCCTCGCTACTACCGCCCGACCGAGGTGGATATGTTGCTCGGTGACGCCGGTAAGGCGCGCGAGGCGCTTGGTTGGGCGCCGCGCTACGACCTGTCGGAAACGGCGGAGGAGATGGTTGCTTCCGACTTGGAGGAGGTAACGAAGGTGCTGACCGTGCACGAAGATGATCGGAGGGGGGGATCATGATCCCTTTCCATCATCTGTATATTCATGAGGGCTGCCGTTTCTTTCAGAAGGGGTCTGAGGCCTCCTGGGGCAGTTTTTCCTTCATTGATCTTCTTCTCCCGGCATCGCAATGAGCCCACAATCAAATCACTCTGGTGAACGCCCATCTTCCTCTTCGATGAACGGAGAAACCGACCGATCGGCCGCTCGCGATGAGAATGAGGTGTCGCTTCTCGATCTCATTCTTGTTCTCGTACGGAACCGAACATTGATCACCTGGACGGTGGCAGCGTTTGTCTTTGTGGGCGTTGCGTACGTCGTTCTGTCGACGGATCAATATACCTCCAGCGCGACCGTCGTCCGCGAGCAGGTCGAGTCGTCCCCGTCGGTTCTCTCCGGGGGGGTATCGACGTTGCGTGGTCTTGGGATCAACCTGGGGGCGGCGAGCAGCGGTCTATCGCCATCTGCGTATCTTGATGTCCTTCGGAGCCGCGAGGTCCGTCATGCAGTCGTTGAGGAGACCTATACATTTCCCGATGTCGAGCGCCCAATGACGTTTGTTGAATACGTCAACCGGCCTCCCGGAGCCTTGGAAACGGTCTTAAAATACACGCTTGAGCTTCCGTGGACTGTCGTCGGTGCGCTTCGTGGTTCACCGGACGACACGACAGCGGCCGTAGACCTGGAGGGTGACGTGGTCCTCAGCAAAGAAGAGCATGAGGCGATCAAGGCGGTCAGCGAAATGTTGTCCGCCTCCGTCAACCCGGAGAGCGGATTGATGACCATATCGGTAACTGCCATGGGTCCCGATCTGTCGGCCGACCTGGCTCGAAGCTTCGTGCAGCACCTCACCTCCCGTGTTCGCACGCTACGAACCGAAAAGATTCGACAGCAACTCTCGTTCGCCGAAGAACGCTTCAACCAGGTAGAGTCGGAATTGAAGCAAGCGGAAGATCGGCTCGCCCAGTTCTTAGAGCGAAACCAGAACCCGACGACCGCCACTCTCCGCTTCCAGCGCGATCGGCTGCAGCAGCAGGTTAGTTTCAAAGAACAGCTATACAGCGAACTTCAGAGTCAGGTCACGCAGACAAGGTTTAACTTGCAGCGGCAACAGCCTGTGGTGACAGTTGTTGAGCATCCGGTCGCTCCAACAAAGCGAAGCGCCCCGCGAACGGGGTTCATTCTCGTTCTGTCTCTTCTTGCCGGGAGTATATTCGGCGTCCTCGGCGCGCTTCTGAACACCTACTTCCAGACGGCCGAGGACGGCGACAGCGAGCGGGAAAAACTGACTGAGATCAAACAGTCTCTTGAACTGCCCTCTTGGATTACCACGAGGGTACCGTTTCTAGACAAACCCTCGACGGGCCCAAAAGAGAACTAATGTTGCGGTGATGAAGGAGGAAAGCGGTGTATCAGTGGAGTGACGTCCGCAGATCAGAGCGGATAGACTGTCAGGGTCCATCAACGAGATGGTAACCCGTTCATGGTGTCTCGATGATTGAGTAGGTTCCGGGTATGTATGGCCATAGATGAAAAAATCGCTACGTACCTGAAGAGTTCGGGCGCTGGCCTTATTTCGCAGGCGGTCACGAATCTGTGCGGGTTCGCTGCCATCTGGGTGCTCAACCGGATCTTGCTGGCCGAAGGATACGGGGACTACGAGTTCGCACTCGCGCTGACCAGTATGCTTCTGATTCTGGGTTCGGGCGGGCTGCAATACGTAGCCATGTATCGGATCTCACGCATCGATGCAGAACCGGGGGTGTTAGCGGGAAAAAGCGTGGCGGGAGCTCTGCTGGGATGGAGTTTGCTATTAAGCATCGGAACGGCTGTCGGTGTCGCCTACATCGCACCCTCGATCGCCGCTCTCACGGGCAAGCCTGAACTGTCTTTCTGGATCGCCACGCTGGCGTTCCTTATTCCAATACGGGTATCGACGGAGATCTACCGAAACTGGTACCGCGGACGCCAGCTCGTGGCAGAATCGCTTTACTATGGACAGATGGCGCCAGCGCTTTCGCGCACGCTCGGTCTGGTCGCAGCCTGGGTGTTTTGGAGTACGCCGGAAGGAGTGGTTGTGGCGGTTGTCGTTGGAGAATTGATTCCCCTGTTGGGGTGGTACGTGACAACGCCCCTGAACCCGTTTAGCGTAAAGGGCGTGCTGTCGGTTTGGGACCTGAAGTACGCACTTAAGCTCATGTTTACACGAAGCCTGAGCCTGAGTGTGAAGCGGTCGGACATCCTCATGATGGGAGCCATTGCGACGAGCGCTGCAACCGCGGGATACGTCGTGGCTGCGCGGCTCTCAATCACGCTACTCATCGCCCACCAGTTGATGAACCTCATCCTCACGCCGCGAATTGGGAAATTTCTCAGCCAGGATGACGGGTCCTCAATCGTCGAAGAATATCATCAAAGTCGTATTGTCGCTTTTACCTTCTCGCTCGTCGGCGGGATCGCGCTCGTGGTCTTTGGCGAAACGGTGCTCGGTTGGTTTGGCGAGTATACGACGGCGTACCCGATACTGCTTACTCTCGTTGCCACCTACGTCATGCACGTGAGCTTTGGTATGAGCGGAGGCTATTTGAACATTGCGGGGTACGCAGGATGGACGCTCGTGACGACGGCCTCGGTATTACTGATAAACGTTGGGCTTAATTACGTCTTGATTCCAGTGATGGGCGGGAAGGGCGCTGCGCTTGCGATGCTCATTTCTTTCCTGTGTACGAACCTCTTTGCCGTCTATTTGATCAGGCGGATTGACCAGCGAGAGACCTACTCGTGGTGGCTTGCCGGAAGCACGGCGATAGCTATCTCGAGCCTTCTTCTTGCGGCGAATCATGTGGTTCCCGCGTGGACGGCAGCGGCTGTACTGGCCTCTGTGATTGCCGTCGTCGTCGTAAAAGAATACCCGTTTTTTGAATCGCTGGCGGGGTCGCTCGCCCGTCTCTTTCAAGACATGCGCGTACAACAATGAGACCGGTTGATCTCTTCCACATAGGGCCGCAGAAGACTGCTACGACATGGGTGCATCGATGCCTAAACGAGCACCCGGAGATCTTTGCTCCGACATCTCATGCTATTCACTACTACGACATTCATTATCATCGGGGACCGAAGTGGTATAAGGAGTTCTACCGTGGTGCCAGTGACGAGCAGATCCTCCTGGATCCGACGATGACCTACATTCGCTCCACCTGGGCGCCCCGGCGGATACGCACCGATAGCCCGAAGGCAAAACTCATCGTGTGCCTTCGTAACCCGATCGATCGTGCCTACTCGCACTACTGGCACGAGAAGAAAAAAGGGAAGATCGCGTTCGAATTCGCAGAGGTTCTCGAAAGCTACGATCTCTACGCGAATTGGATGGAGCCTGGCTTTTACGCGGAGCACATCCAGCGGTACCTAAGATACTTCGACCGCGAGCAGTTGCTGTGTGTGAGATTTGATACGCTCGTGGATGATGAAGAGGCGTTCCTGCGAGATATCTTTCGTTTTGCGGGCGTTGATTCGTCGTTCCGCCCATCCTGGCTCCACAAGAAGTCCAACGAAGCGGGCGGGCGGCGCACGATTACGAACCGAGTGTGGAATCGGATGAAGAAGATGGCCGTCCAGTCGAACCTCGAAGACACGGCACGTGCCTTGCGTCTCGACGACGTTGCGCAGCGACTGGAAGACGCTCCGGTCATAGGATCGGTTCTTCAGAATCGAGCGGAATACGAGCGGGGCATTCCGGCTTCTCTACGAGCCGATCTTCTTCAGCTCTGTGAGCCGGAGATTCGTCGTCTCGAACGGCTTCTCGATATCGACCTGGCAATTTGGCGAAGGACATGACCATGAACTCAGCCAACCTCGGGCGTTTCTCCCGGAAGGCATACAGATTCGTTCGGTCCGCCCTGACCACCTGGAAGCGTGAGCTCGTCATCAGGAGGGAGGGACTCGAATTGACGTTCGCGACCCGGTCTCCTGTGGCGAAACGTTGGTTCTACCCGAGATATGCAAGCGGTCGCAGGCTTCATGAGCCCCCGGTAGCGCGATTGATTGCTTCGCGTCTCAACCCATCATCGATTTTTTACGACGTTGGAGCCAACCTCGGGTTCTTCACCGTCCTTGCCGCAAACGTTTGTAACGGCTCTCAAGGGGGCGTGCACGCGTTCGAGATGGATCCCGACCTGATTCCACTCGTTCGCGCGTCTGTCGATAAGAATCCAACGGCAGGCCCGGTGTGCCTAACATGTGTGGCATGTTCGGATGAAGTGGGTGGGTTCGCGCGCTTTAGGGCTGATCAGGAAAGCAACCCGTCCACCAACCGGCTTCGCCCGTCCTCGCTCGCGGACCGGACCGGTCTTGCGCTCCAAATACCCACTACAACGATCGATCACTACTGGGAGCAGACGGGTGCAACGCCGAACCTGATCAAGATGGATATCGAGGGAGCCGAAGCGATAGCTGTCCCTCATATGACGAATCTCGTGGAGTCGCACGCGCCGGAGATCATTTTAGAGGTTCATCCGATAAAGATCGAGACGTTTGGCGTAGATCCGCTACAGATCGTCGATCACCTTCTCGCAGCGGGAGGGTATACACTCTTCGAGATCGGTGAGTATCGTACGCACCGCGCTTCTCCGGAGGATGCCCTCACCCCTTTCCAATCCTCTCGGATGAGTCGGACGGAGCCAACCGTTCTCTTTTTTTCTCGAGACGAGACGCTATCGGAGGCGATCGCTGTCCAGGATTAGAACTTGCTCCGGTCAATAGATCTGTCGGAAAAAGAGCAGCCCATGAACGCGTAGATCTTCTTTTCCGGAAATGGTCAAAGATGTCTGCGCGGGTCTCAGGCGTCGGATTCACCCGTACCCGGTACTGCCGGGCTTCCGGCACACCGCTGATTTAGATGACAAGGGCTTAAGGAACGGAATGGTCGAAGTCTGCATGCTCCATCACGTCTTGCCGGACGACAGGGTACGACTAGGCCCGAAGGAGGATCACTCGGTAACACCACATCAACTACGCTCCTATCTCACAAAACGGAAGAGCTGGACTTCCCTCTCGCCGGCAGAGATGCCTCGTCGTCGTCGCGATGGCGCCGGCTATCTCCTAACGTTTGACGACGGCTATCGAAACAATCTCACCAATGCTCTGCCGGTCCTTGAGGAATATGATGCGCCGGCGCTAATCTTCGTTACGACCGGGTTTATCGATGGAGACATCTACCCGTACGAACTGGAACTTGCCGAGGTGATTCGTTCCCGCCGTACGCTACACGTGCCCGAGAAGACGCGCGAAACGGAGGAAGACCTCATCGAGATCGCGACGCTAAAATCGAAAGAGGCTTTGTATCAAACGCTTCGTAAGCCGTTGAAACCCGTTTCTCATTCGCAGCGGGAGGCGTACATGAACCGTCTGGCCGATGCCAACGGCTACGACCGCGAACACTTCCAGACCGTACCGTTTCTGTCTTGGGAAGAGATCGCCTCTCTCGACCGCCACCCGTTGATTACCATCGGCGCCCACACGCACGAGCATCCCGTGCTCACGCGTCGACTTCCTTGGCCGGCGTTTCAAGAGATGTCGATGTCGAAGCAGAGACTAGAAGACGTTCTAGGACACAAGGTTCATCATTTTTCGTATCCCTACGGGCGATCCAATCGGCTCATAAAATCCTTGGCGCGGTTGAGTGGTTTCGAGTGGGCGTTTACGACGGATGCCAAACGCGTTTCCAGCTTCAAGGGTTGTGACCCGTTCGCCGTGCCGCGAATCGACATCCGGCAGCTCGTGTAAGCGGCGCCTGAGCGACGAGTCTTGCACCGGTTTTATCTTCAGCCATCGTTCGTACACTACCGAACTGCACCTTCCAACCTTTTGCGCGTTCTTATTGGCACCCTGTACACAGGAGAAAATGAGTTTGAGCAGTGCATGCAGTCGATCCGCGATCAGACGCACGAAGACTGGGAGCACGTTGTCTACAAGCATCTGCCCAACAAAGAGGCACACGACCGACTGTATCGCACGTTCATGGATCGTACCGGATTCGACCTCTACGTGAAGCTGGATGCCGACATGGTCTTCCGGTCACCAGAATCTTTGGAGACGCTCGTCGACCTCTTCCGAGAGGAGCCGGACCTGGATCACGCGATCCTGGCGGTTCATGACTGGGCGTCCGGGACGCTCATAATGGGGCTCCATGCGTTTAGTGACCGCGCGGAGTGGACGGCGAGTAACGAGAACCTGTTCGTGGATCACAGTCCTGAGGTCCCGGGAAAGCGGCTATCGACGAAAGAGCCCCCTGCGCCCATCGTCGATCACAGCCCCAATCCGTCTCCCTTTCAGGCGTTTCGGTTTGGCGTACATCGAGCCTTGAAAGTCGTGCAGCGAGATCGTGGCAAACTCGATCTTTTCCGGTCACGGATGCAATGGACCCTTCTCGGCAACATTTGGGATCGTTTCAGGGAAACGGGTATTCGACGGCTCGGTCTCGTCGTGCTCGGTGCGGAAACGGTCCTGGAGAACAGCGTACAGAGGACGAGTTACGCGACGTCAAACGATCATCTCAGGACTCGATTCGAGCGCGAGTACGAGCAGATGCCGGTCGATAAAATGAGTGCACAATTGTCTCCGCAGTGGGGTAGTCGGCGCCGTCGTGAGGCTCGGTATATTCGTACGATTGGTGTAGGACGCTTATTCTGTTCCGGTGCCGTCGACATCCCACGGCGCATTGCATCGAACCTGTATCATTCCATTCGTCGCGACACACTATAGGATCAGCGTGTGTCGGTGTTCACGTCGTCACGTGTGTTGCCGCTGCTTCCTATTTTTGCTTCTTCCGAGCGGCCACGGAGCGGTCGATGTCCACTCTTGTGGCTCTCGCCATGTTCAACCATCTTGATTCCCTGCCTCATGGCTTTCCGACTTGTAACGTCACTCTGCCTTGTTGCCGGACTGTTCTGGCTCGGGTGCGACAGTGGTGGACTCCAGCCGCCAGATTCTGCCCCGTCCGACGCCCCACCACTTTCCAACCTGACCTGCAACCGTCCGCAATCGGAGACGGTGCCCCTGCAGGACATCGACCCTGATGAGGTCGTGGACGTCATGCAGCGCGTTCGCCAGTTTCATACGAGACATATTCTTGTATACACCCCGCGCGATCGCTACAATAAGTGGATCGACTGTGCAATGTATACGGGATTGACTGCAGCCTACCGCGCCACGGGCGACGAAGTCTATCTCGACTCGACGCAGGCGTGGGCCGAGCGGGTCGACTGGCAACTCGGGCCCCGGGAGACCCATGCCGACGACCATTGCGTGGGTCAAGTGTATCTTGAAATGCATCAAGAGCGGCCCGACGTTGCCGACATCCAGCCGACGCTGACAGGAATGCGCGCGGTTGTGGACCGCGGAGAGGACGGCGCCAAGATCTGGGACTGGGTGGATGCACTCTACATGGCACCACCCGTGCTTTCACGTATGTCAGCGATCACCGGGTCCAGCCGGCCAATGGATTTCATGGCACATCGTTTTCAGCAGGCGTCGCTTCCGCTTTACGACGTATCGTACGGACTGTACTACCGGGATCTACGATTCATCGACCAAGAAAGTCCCAATGGGGAAAAGGTGTTCTGGTCGCGCGGCAATGGGTGGGTATTCGCCGGAATTGCGCGTGTCCTTCAGGATATCCCCGAAGACCATGAGACGCGACCCTGGTTTGAGAATCGGTTCCAAGAAATGGCGGAGGCGATAGCATGTACACAGCAACCGAGTGGATTCTGGCGTCCGAGCATGATCGACGCTGCGGCCTATCCTCAACCCGAAACGAGCGGAACGGGCTTCTTTACGTATGCACTGGCATGGGGGATCAACGAGGGGCTGCTATCGCGGGACACGTACGGACCCGTCGTCAGCCGAGCTTGGAAGGGAATGGTTCGTGAATCCGTGAATGAGGAGGGACGCGTCGGTTGGGTACAGCAACCCGGTGACCGGCCCGCATCGGTCGACAGAGCTCATGCTGAACCGTACGGAGCGGGTGCTTTTTTACTGGCGGGCAGCCAGATGAAACTGCTTGTTGAAGCACAGTAGACCCGCACAGCTTTTCTTCCGAGATCGTCCGCGTTTCTCGTTGCCCGTTTCATGGTCGCGCGTTCTATCGTGGTGGGAGTTACTCTTACGCTGGGCTCAGGACGATGACAGAGACGACGTAGCCACGCTTTCAACGCTGGGCGACCGGTGAAGCAACATGCCTTTTGAGAAACCGGTCGGTAGTATCGGCTACGTGAGGATCACGATCACGAGGACTCGATCCCTTCGATCCTGAATGGACAAGCGTCGGAATGGCTCACACCGTGCAGGGCAGGTGCTAATTGTTGAACCACCCTGCCATTCATGCTGGCGGTGCGTTCGCCGCCCCGCGCGCTCATTGAACGCCGTTTCGTGTGCCTTGAACCATCGGGACATTCGAGGTTGGAATCCTATCGTTCAGATGAGGCGCTATTCCTATCTCACGCGTCTGCAGGCTGGACTCATCACCTCTTTCACGACGATAAACGTTTTACCCCTATGAAAAGTGTTATCTATATTATGGGCCGAGGTCATAGTGGAAGTACGGTCCTGGACTGTCTATTAGACAACGCTCCCGGCGTTCAAGGGATCGGTGAATCCGTGGTGGGTCTCACCGAAGAATTTCGGCCCTCGCTGAACCATCAACGCGAGCAACGGAAAACGAAGTTTTGGAATGACGTGAGGGCAAGCGTCGAAGCGAAAAGAAATGATACGGCATGGGAGGAAACGGTTGAGGCGTACAAGAGCCAGGCGCACATATCCAACTTCTTTAAGACTCTCAAAGAGGGGTGCACGGCTGGTACCAATCGGGCTACAATTCAGGCCATCCGGCGAATTTACAACTCAGTGAAAGAGGTTTCGGGTGAGCGGGTCATTGTCGATTCCTCCAAAGAGATCACCCGGGGGCTGCTCATGGCAAAATGTGTGGAGGAAGCTGTTGTCATTCACCTCGTCCGAGATCCGAGAGCCGTTCTAGCCTCCGATATGGAGCGGATCTACAAAAATGGAAAGTTTCGCTTCCTTCGGAATAGCTACGATACGAACCGAGCCAAACCCCTGTTCGCCCTGCTCACCTGTCTGAACTGGGTAATCGGCAATACTCTCTGCGAGATCGTCAAAGCGAAATACCCAGAAAAAACGATCACAGTCCGATATGAAAGCTTAAAGAGTGATCCTGAATGCACGCTTGAGCGAATCGCATCCGAAGTCCCCATCGATTTTGACGGGGTGTATCGAAAGATCCAAAATGAAGTGCCGATGAGTACCGGCATCGGACTTTCGGGAAATCGAATGCGCCGAGGGAACGACGAATTCGTATTCGAAACGGGGCGCAGAAATCGTGAGCTTCCATATTTCTACAAAAAGTTTTGCTCTCTAATCACGTATCCCCTGAGAAAGACGTATGGATACGTTAACGGGGGGCGTTGATGAGTTGGAGTTCAATCCTCGGCAATCCGTGTGGTGTGGCGTGATGGCTTGTCGATCGTTTACCCACCAGCGGTTCTACTCGTAGGAACGCCAATCTCCACCCCGAGTGACGCGTAGGCACCAAATCGGGATCGTGAACCGATTACCTGATTCAGTCTTGCGATCGATTCATGGATTGGTGGTGTTCATCACGAACAGATTCATCGGTACTCCGTCAGGGAGCGAATAGCGACCCTCTGATCCCTCGTTCCACCCAACGCCCACCAGTAAGGCTTCTTCGGTCGCATCGGTGATGACGCAGAGTCGATAGTCGTTCCAGCGGTGCCAGTAGAGGGGGGCTCCATCGATTTCCATCACCTGGAGAGAGCACTGCTTGTCCCCGGTTTCGCTGATTGAGCCTGTAGCGATCTCCAGTTGCCCGTCTTCGTCCCAGTCGATGAGTCGTGTGGTCTGCATGGACGCATGGTAGCCAAGTTGGGAGGCCCAGCGGGGATTCAAGTCTTGGTCGTAAAGAACCGTTTTTGCTTCAGAGTCCCGGATGTTCTGGGCGAGCAGATGAGGCCCCTCCGGCGTCGGAACCAACGTCAGGTCCTGCAGGTGCCCCCCGAGGGGTCCACGGACTCGCCGGAGCTCGAGGCGTTCTCCACTGCTTGACGCAACGCCAATTGCGTGAATCCCATCCGTGTAGATGATCTCGTCCCCCGGATGCTCATCCGTCCAATTTCCGAAAACGATCTGGTCGGGATGTCCTGCATTCTCCATCGGTATCGCGAATCGGATCGTCCCTTTTCGGTCGAATGCGAGGACCTTCCTTTGCCCAATCGCAAACACCTCGGAAAACCCATCACCGTCAACGTCGTGGACCCACGTTCGGTGGCCATTCGAGTTCGTTGAGTCGTACTGATCAGCCGTCCATGATATCGAGCCATCCGCTTGAAGAACCACCACCGACGGGTTCTGAATCTGATTAATCCGAGGGCGACTTCGCGGTCCCCATTCAACATCGGTTCCGACGGTTAGAGCGACCTCACGGCCGGGATCGTCCGTAATGTTGCCAACCGAAGACGCCAGGTCCGGATTGTTGATGTGATAGGGAAGCTGTCGCCTCCACTGCAGAGAACCGTTTTCTGCATTGATGCAGAGGACGTGACCGTCGTACGTGACAATCAGAATCTCGAGTTGCCCGTCCTCATCGAGGTCCGCGACCACGAGGTCACTGGCTTGGGGGTGGTGGGAAGCAGGGAGTATGAAGGGGCTGACCCAGAGGGTCGATCCCGTTTCAGAATTCAAGGCCCGAACCTGGTTCTCATTCAGGGTACGCGTAATGATTTCTCGGCGACCATCCTGGTTTATGTCGACAAACTGGGCGTTACGCGTAAATTCGGTTTCACCGTATAAGGACGTGAGATTATGATGGTGCTCAATTGAACCGCCCGTGTTTCCACACTCCGAGTCGGGAATACTTGACGTCGGATGCCACCGGATGAAGGGAATGCCGGCGATAGAGTCGACGTTCGAGGACACTGAGCGGGCGAAGCAGTTCTCGGGCTCCGCGGTGAAAGGGGACGAGCATCCAAGCAGCATCACAGCCAGGAGCACGCAGATGCCCATCAGAGGTGTTCGGATGGACTGGAGATACCGCAAGCCTTCGACGATGACCGGGCCTACCATCAAATAGTTGGGTGAGAAATTCAAAGACTGTGGTTGATCGTCTTGCAGGATGCTCGTTACTTCACGGGTAGCCTAATCGCGTTTAATATAACGGTCCCTCCAGCAATTCTCAGGGGCTCATCGGATGGTGTCGAAATCATAAAGGGAGTCGGTTGCCTCAATGTATAGAATTGAGGATCTTCCGCAAGCCTGAGGAAATCCGATCGGCTCGCTGTTGTCCCCCTGGAAGCGTTCGCGGTGTCGTACGACGTACCCGTCCGGATCGAGTGTCCGTTTACCGTTCCATTTCCTCCAGTATTAGTAGCAACGTCTGAATGAACGTAGGTCTCGTACTGCCATACCTGAAGGCAGGTGGCACCGAGCGGCAGGCCCGGTACATCGCCCGCCACCTGCAAGCATCGGGGCATCAGGTTACGTTTATCGTTTCCGAGGCCACAGGTGCGTTTGCGGGCGAGGTCCAAGCAGAGACGATTTCGCTCGATCTCCCGTTTCGAAAAGCAACCGCCCCTGCCTTTGTCTTTCGACTCGTCCGGACGGTGCGGGATCGTCAGTTTGATGTACTACTAAGCCGGGCCTGGAACACCAACATGGTGACAGCGATCGCCGGCCTCCTCAGTCGGACGCCCTACGTGTTGTTTCTTTCCGGGCCCACGGAGAGGCGTCAGCAGTCTCGCATCCGACTGGCCATCGAAGGCTTCCTGCTTCGGCGCGCGTCGAAGATCATCTCTGTTTCAAGCGCTGCACGGAAAAACTGTATTCGAGCCTATGACCTCCCTCAGTCTCTGATTCAGGTTATTCACAATGGGATTCGAATCGACGAGATTCAAACCCAGGCCGACAAATCGTCCGACGATGTGGCACGAATTCCCTCCGGCGTATTCAGTGTAGCGTTCGTAGGACGAATCAACCATCGCAAAGGGCTCGACATCCTCCTTCGTTCGCTTTCTCAACTTCGCAGATCCAGGGACGGGGGCCAGAGCGACAGTAGCTCTGAGATTCATGCGTGGGTTGTTGGAGGCGGGGACCCCCAACCGTATCGAGCGATGGTTGAAGAGTTTGGTCTGGAAGGCCAGGTTCACTTCCTTGGAGAAAAGGAAAATCCGTTTCCGGTGATGCATCGATCCGACGTGTTCGTTCTGCCTTCCCGAAGTGAGGGGTTTCCCAATGTATTGCTCGAGGCGATGGCACTCGGTCGGCCTGTCCTTGCGGCCGATTGCGAAACCGGTCCGAACGAAATCATCGATGGAGATAATGGACGGCTCTTTCCCGTTGAAGACCACGACGCTCTCGCAGACCTTCTGCTCGAAATGCGAGAAAATCCGGCTATAGCAGAAGAACTCGGGCAACGGGCACGGGATACGGTTCGCAAGAACTTTGGTCTGCAATCTCAGCTATCTAAGATTCGGCGTGTTGTCGAATCGGCAGCGACATCCGTGTAGAACGCAAGCGAGTCCTCCATCGACGCGGACTGTGCAGAATCCGGAGGGCCCCTGCTGCTGCAAGCATTTTCGAGATATGGAGAACAAACTAGACTGGCTTGTTGCGGGATCAATCGGTATGCTCGCGGGCGCGGCGTTTTTACGTGCGCAGCTGGATGTTGGCATCTCTTCGTACGTCCTTCCCGTCGTGATACTGATGGGGACGGCAGGGCTTCGACTGACCGTGTTCCGGCAACGGATTCCCAGAGTTGTCGGGCACTACGCTGCCACATGGGCGGCCTTGATCGGGTGGTTAATGATCTCCGCACTCTGGACCCAGCCGGGCATTGATTCACAAGGGGAGGTTCTTCTCCTCACGGGAATCTTGGCCACCATTTTGGCTGCACTGTTCTCCCTGACACCCTCTACGTTTCCGAAGTTGGTCGTCGTCTTGATGACGGTGGGCGTGCTGGTAGCCGGATTTGTCGTTTTCGGATATGCACAAGCCGGGAGCTTGCGCGGGTACGGGGCCATCATTGCGGAGAACTATCTTGTCACGGCACGTGTGCTGGGTTTAGGCACTGTTGCTGCTTGTCTATCGCTCTTTGTCCGGAGTAAGCGTCCATTCTATCATTGGCTGCTCGCGCTCCTTCTTTTGGTCGCCCTGGCAGGAGCTCTAGCCCGTGGTGCGCTTCTGTCCACCCTGGGGATTTTGCTTCTGTCAGGCCTTTTTCTGTCGACACGCATGACGGTTGGTCGACGCACCATCTGGACGTGGCTGCTTAGTCGAATGAAAAAGCTTTCTCTCGGGCTTGGGGTTTTTGCGCTTATCGGCGCTATCGTCGTCGCAGCATTACAGGTCGAGCGCACGGCGCAGCGCCTCCGGCGGTTGATTTCCGGGAGTGAGTTGCAAACCGGAGGTCGAGGATCGCTCTGGATGACATCGATTGAAAATATTACGGACGCCCCCACCTTGGGATATGGACTTGGATCATCTGGGATCATGGCGGGAGGGCATGAGGGGTACTATCCCCATAATTTGCTTCTTCAGGTGTGGTTGGATGGTGGTGTCATTGCGTTCGTTTTGCTTCTGGGACTCATCGTCTTTCCATTCGCGCTCGCCCTCTGGAGACTCGCACAGGGACGACTTGCCTCGACGAATCGGTGGATCATTTACCTCGGACTCTTTCTCTTTCTCGTTCTCGAATACTCGAAATCCATCGACTTCTATTCGGGGCGCCTGCTCGCTGTGCTAGGAATCGTTGCCGTGTGGGCTGTATGGTGGTACGCACGACCCGGAGACGCCGCGTCGAAATCTCGTCGCGTTCTATAGTGCCGGGCCCACCTCGCTCCGATCTGTTCAGAATCTCGTCCCCCTTCGCTACAGGCGCTTGCGTGTCTCCGATTTGCCGATGAACGTTCTTTATCGAATTCCCTATCCTCGATTTTTCAGCCAGCACGACTCCGTTGGTGGGCACATCACACACAGCCTCGGGATTGTGCAGGGCATGGTCCGACAAGGTCACACCGTAACCGTACTTGCCCATGAAGGGGAATCGTTCTTTAATGAGGTCGGAGCAGGGTTCGTCCGGGTGAACGGAGCGGGGAGAGGGTTTTTTGGACGGCAGCGGTGGCTGTGGCGGTTTTTTCGCGAATCCAAGCGGTTGCTCTCCGGTGGTCAGTACGACTTCTCGTACACGCGCTACTCAGCAAGCGCAACCCCGCACCTCTGGTCGGCACTACGGAGGGAGACGACGCCGAATGTGATCGAGATTAACACGATCGGCGCTCAGCAACTCGGACTTCTCAAGCCGATCGACAAGCGAATCATCCAGCTCGCAACGGTTCCTGTCGTGATCTCGGAATCGCTGCGGCAGTGGGTCCATCGTAACGTCAGCGCCGAGGCGGCCTCCCGTGTCCAGGTCGTGCCGAATGGTGTTGCTCAAGAACGATTTCGGCCGATACACGATGGAGGGAAGGACCCGGTCTTCCGACTTGCTTTTGCTGGTCTCTTAAAGGAGAACTACGGGCTCGAGTGTGTCATCGCGGCCGCCGACAAGCTGGCCGATGAGCGAGTTTCTTTTCACATATTCGGCGCCGGTCCGGCGAAGGCGAGTTTGCATCGACAATCCGAGCGCGTCGACAACTTTGTGCTAGAGGGGGAAGTCCCGTTTTCGGATGTACCCGATCGACTGTGTGAAATGGACGCCCTCCTCTACACAACGAGTCCGCACTACTCCTACCAATCGCCAACGAAGCTCTTCGAGTACATGGCGGTAGGCCGGCCGATTGTTGCGGCGCGGACACCGCAAACCGCAGACATCCTCGAAGAGGGGAGACTGGGCCGACTATTCGACGTCGAATCGTCCGACGCGCTCGTCGATGCCGTCCGTGAGGTGCGCGACACATACGATGATGCTCTCCAGCGCGCCAGGCGTGCCCAGGACGTAGCGGAAAACCAGCACATGTGGACCTCCCGAGTTCAACAGATTCTTGAAGCTGTCAAACGCCATGGTTGCCCGCAGACTTGAGAAGGTTGTCTATGATGCGGTAAAAGACAACATCGTGCTCAAAAACTACCTCAAATGGGTGTATCAACGCATCGGGTCCGCCATGTCCGATTCGACAGTCGATACGCACCTCCAGCTAGTAAAGAGGCCAGGTACCTTTTTTGGCTTTCACGATAAAAGCCCATGGTCGCCGAGCGGAGAGTTTCTGTTGGGACACGGCATCCAGGGGTCCGATGTCGGAGATGGCTGGAGGCGGGGAGAACCGGTTATGGTGATGGTATTTGATGGGCCAGACTGGACAGATGCAATCCGTGTTGGAGAGACAACTGCATGGAACTGGCAGCAAGGCGCGCAGCTGCAATGGGTAGGGGATGGGGACCATGTCATCTACAACGACTTTAGCGAAGGAGCGTGTCGAGCGGTCGTCCACAATCTATCGACTCATCGCGACACGACCCTACAATACCCGGTCGCTGCGGTTAGCCCGGACGGGACCTGGATAGCGACCGTCTGTTTCAAGACGTTGGGACAGGCGATGGACGGGTACGGGTATGCCTTCCAAGAAACAGGAGCGGCTTCCAACATGCCGCCGGCAACACTCCTGGTGCAAAGGAGAAGCGGGGATGATTCAAATACCCTGCGGATCGAACTCGATGATCTACAGACCGATCTTGCCCCGAGTGCCGATGACGGTACCGACTTTTTCTCCCACTGTCTGTTCTCCCCGGACGGCTCGCGACTTCTTTTTCTGCGTCGACAGGCTCTGCCTAACCGACGGCTTCAAAGTGAACTGTTCTGCGTTTCGCTGCAAGACCGTTCGCTCCGACGCGTCGGATTTGACGATATGGTTTCGCATTTCTCGTGGGTTGGCTCCGATCAAGTCGTTGCCTTTGCAAACACCAAACGGGGAGGGGATGGCTTCTATCTCGTCGATTTAGAGACGGACAATATTGCTGATTGGAGTGAACGCCTGAACCGTCGCGATGGCCATCCTCATGCTACGCCGGACGGTGCGACGGTCGTGTTCGATACCTACCCTGACGCCAGGCGGCATCAACGCCTGTTCCTCTGGAATGATGGTGATGAAGAGGCGCAGCAGATCGCGAGAATTCCGTCGCCGATGAAATACTGGGATACGGATCGCGTCGATCTTCACCCACGAATTCGGCGCGACGGTGCGTATCTTGCGTTCGACGCAGGCTACAATGGAGTACGGTCACTGGTCACAGCCCGTCTTCCGCATCGTTCGTGACGGGCGATGCCCGGCCTCGGTCTCTGATCGGGAGAATCGTCGCAGTTGGCGCGGTTCATAGTGGGAAATGTCGACGCTGAAGGCAGATGGCTCAGGGAGGGACATCGTACTCAAACAACCACGTCAAGCTTCCGAACCCATGTCACTCAGCAGTTTCTCCGCGGTCGTGAGCGTCATCATTCCAGCCTACAACATGGGCGAGTACATCCGCGCCTGCATAGACTCAATCGTCCAGGGGGACTTCGAAAATCTGGAGGTGATCGTCGTCGACGATGGATCGACCGATCAGACGCAAGAGGTTGTCCGTGGCTACACCGATCCAAACCAACCTGCGTTCGACGACCGGGTAACCTACATCCGTCAGGAAAACCGGGGCAAGTCGCGAGCGGTGAATCGGGGTATCGAGCGGTCGTCCGGAAAGTACCTTACGTTTGTCGACGCGGATGACCAGCTTACGCCGCACAGCATCTCATCACGAGTGCAGGCGATCCATCGGACAGCACGAAGCAGGGCAGACCGGCAATCCGCGTCCCAGGATGTCGATCTTGTCATCGGCGCTTTTGAGGTCTTCGATGCGTCTACGACCTACGGTGTACGACCTGCTCCCTCCACAACATCGCCTAGTAAACTGCGCGACGGTTTCTACCTCCGATGGAAAACGCCCTTTCACCTGAATGCGTGTTTGATATCACGCGAATTAGTCGAAGAAGCCGGGCTTCTCGACGAATCCCTGCACCGATGCATTGATGGTGATTACGCGCTTCGAATTCTGGACGCGGCGAGGTCGATGCGGATAACTGATGCGGTGGTATATCGGTACCGAAAGCATCGAGCCGCCGCGCTCGAACGAATATCGTACCGCATCAAGACAGCCCGTTACCGACCTGGAGTAGTCTGGAAGAATTACGAGGGCTGGCGAAAGTGGGTTGCGGTTCCGTTCGGTCTGATGATGGACGGCGGTAAATTGGTCTACGAAATCATGGACAACTATCGGGCCTGAGGGCAACATCCACGGGTATCGATGCTTGAATGACCCGATTTCCATCACGCCTCGTTGACCTCGATACCACGGGTACGAAAAGGGCCCGATCGACCGAGGCGACATGTGCTCAATTCCGTTAGATAGGAGGAAGTAGCTTCATGGATATTCTAGTCACCGGTTCGTCTGGCTATATCGGGAGTAGACTCGTCCGGGTGCTCCGTGAGCAAGGGGTATCGGTGCGCGGTGTTGATCGGGTCCGAAGCGACCGCGAGCCGGATGAATTTGTCCATGGCGACTTATGTGACCCGTCGACGACCCGTCGTGCGGTAAAAGACGTCGACCGCATACTCCATCTTGCAGCGGCTAAAGGAGACTGGGGAATCTCGAAGGAAGAGTATTTTCAAGATAATGTTGAGGCGACACGTGTTCTGATCGAGGAGGGCACCCGGGAAGGGGTCAACGACTGGGTGTTCTACAGCACTGTATCTGTCCACGGTCCGAGCGACGAGGGGGTCGATGAAGGTGCTTCCTTCACGCCAATTGAATCCTACGGTGCGTCGAAAGCGGACGCGGAACGCCTCTTCTGGGAATATGCCGACGAGCATCCTGATGCGCGCGTTCTCATTATTCGACCCTCAGTCGTGTTCGGGCCGGAGAATCCGGATAGCACGAACATATACCGGTTAATGGAGGCGATCTATACGCGGCGGTTCGTCATGGTCGGTCCGGGAAATGCGATTAAATCGACGTCCTACATCACCAATTTGATCGAGGCGACACGGTTTTTGATGAAGCATCACACGGATGGAATAGAGGCATATATCTACGTAGACGAGCCTCCAATGACGACTGGGGAAATGGTCCGCATGATCTATGATATGCTCGGGCGTTCTCAGCCGTCGCTACGCATCCCTCTGTCCGTTGCCGCACCCATAGCGACCGTATCGGATTTGATTGCTAAGATTTCCGGCATCGATCTCCCCATTACATCGGCCCGGATCAAGAAGTTTAATCGATCGACGTACTTTGACGCGGAGGCTATTCGCGACGAAGGGTTTCGCCAACCCGTGGATATGCGTGAGGCCTTCCGTCGTACCCTGGAGTGGCACCTGGACGCCGTACACGACGAGTCTCTGCTGTAATGTCAGTGGAGACGAGCTGTGCCCATCCAACGGAATCGACTTCACTTTACTCTTCCTACCACCCATGCACGCCCTTGTCACTGGCGGCGCCGGCTTCATCGGCGGCCACCTCTGTCGTCGCCTCATTCGCGATGGTCATCGCGTCACGGCGATTGACAATTTCGATCCGTTTTACCCGAAAGCCATCAAGATGGAGGGGATCTCGGATCTGTCGCGTCGGCACTTCACGCTGATCGAGGCCGACATCTGCAATACCGACGCCCTCCTTCAGACGCTACATGCGGCAGAGGTCGAGGCGATCGTGCACCTCGCGGCTCGGGCGGGCGTTCGGCCGTCCATCGAGGCTCCGATGGCATACGAGCGCACCAACATTGCCGGCACGCAGTCGATGCTCGCGGTTGCTGAACAGCTTGGGATTGAGACGTTCATTTACGGTTCGTCATCGTCGGTCTACGGCAATACCGACGACGTGCCGTTTCAGGAAGAGCAGGACGTCGGGAAACCCATCTCTCCGTACGCTGCTACGAAGCGCGCCGGTGAGCTTCTCTGCCACACCTACCACCACCTGTACGACCTCACCGTGTACAGCCTGCGCTTCTTTACGGTCTACGGCCCCCGTCAGCGTCCCGATCTTGCCATTCACAAGTTTGCGCGCCAGCTACTTACTGGTCAGCAAATCACGATGTATGGCGACGGCTCCTCCCGACGCGATTACACGTATGTCGAAGATATCGTAGATGGAATCGTTCGGGCTCTCGATCGCGCTGATGCGGTCGAGGACAAGGAGTACGAAATCATGAACCTCGGCGGATCCGAGACGACGTCGTTAAAAGATTTAATCCATGGTATCGCATCCAGTCTCGACATTGAGCCGACGATCAAGCAGTTGCCCACGCAACCCGGCGACGTGAAGCAAACATACGCGGACATCTCCAAGGCGCGTCGTCTCCTCGGTTACAGTCCGGATACGTCTATCGAAGACGGGTTGCAAAAATTTGCCAAATGGGTTCACGCGTATTACGAAGATCGCCCGGTCCTGGACGTGTAGCTGTCGCATTACGGCCCGTCTGGAAAAGACACCGCGCTCGCAATTTGTCTATTCTCACGATTAGATTATGACTATCCTCATCACCGGGGGCGCCGGATTCATCGGCAGCCACCTTGCCGACGTCCTGCTCGACGCCGGCCACACGGTTCACGCGTACGACAATCTGTCAACAGGGCGTCGAGAGAATATTGCGCACCTGGAGGACCATGACCGGTTCTCGCTTACGATCGGCAACGTACTGGACCGGCACACGCTGGAGCAGGGCATTCGCGAGGCCGACGTGGTCGTCCACCTGGCAGCGGCTGTCGGGGTGAAGCGCGTCATGGAGAAACCCGTCGAGACGATCAAAACCAATGTAGGGGGCACGGAGAACGTCCTCGAGCTTGCCGACTATCATGGCACGAAGGTCGCGATCGCTTCGACGTCGGAGGTGTATGGAAAGGCGATGCAGAAGGATGATGACTTGGATGCTCTGAGCGAAACGGATGACTGGACGCTCGGCACCACGGAGAAGCGCCGCTGGGCCTACGCCTGCTCGAAGGCCATGGACGAGTTCCTGGCGAAGGCATACGCCGATGAGCACGGGCTGGATGTGATCTCGCTTCGGTTCTTTAACACGGTCGGCCCGCGCCAGAGTGGCCGATACGGGATGGTGATCCCGAACTTCGTTCGCCAGGCACGAGCAGGGGAAGACATCCGCGTCTTCGGCGATGGCAAGCAAACACGCTGCTTTACGCACGTCTACGATGCTGTCGAGGCGGTTCAGCGACTCATTGACACAGAAAAGGAGATCCGAGGCGAGGTCTTTAACATCGGGTCCCATCACGAGATCTCCATCAACGAACTCGCAGAGCGGGTTCGCGATCTGACAGGTTCATCATCGGATATCGTCCACGTCCCTTATGAGGATGTCTACGGTCCGGGCTTCGAAGACATGCGCCGCCGCACGCCCAACGTGACCAAGCTCAAGGAGACCATCGGTTTCGTGCCGGAGCGGGACACGGATGAGATTCTGAAGGACGTGATTGGGGCAACGACCCCAGCCTGATGGTCATTTAACTCAACGTATACAATCTATGGAGGCATTCGGATCGCTTCTTGTTCGATTTGAATAAATGTGATTATTAAAGCAGGTCACCGACCTGCACCTCTCGTTACGTACTGGTCACTCGTAGCGGCTCAATTGTTACCAAGATGGCGGTCTGCTGATAGCCGCTTGAATCAACGCGATGTCGGTGACCCTCCATTTGCTTTCTTGACCCGGTAGATCTCCTCCGGCGCAACCGGGGGATCGGGCGGTTAACGCGCCCCCCGCTCTCGGGATTATGATTCGCCTACCTATGAAGTATCATCTTTTGTACGGTAAGTATGATAAAAAGGTGAAAGCGACAAGGTTGAATTAAGGATGGTGGGTTTTGGATCCATCACACCGCACTTTACAGTCATTGGTTTTACTCTCCTACCGATACGTAGCGGTACCAGGCCGCTGAACCCGTAGCAAACGCTTTTCTTCGATCCACTCCCACATGCTCGACGTCACTCACATTCTTGCCAGCCAGCCCCTGAGTGGCCTCATCGCGTTCTTTGCCGTGGTCGGACTGACGCCGGTCGTCATCCGGCTGGCACGATCGATGGGGTGGGTGGCGCATCCGCAAGAAGACCGGTGGCATGTGTCGGCAACCGCCCTCATGGGTGGCATCGCTATTTTTCTCGGGGGCAGCCTCTCCGTGTTTCTTACAACGCCGTCGTCGAGCGTCGGGCTCATCTGGTTGGGTGCGACGCTCATGTTCGTCACCGGGCTGGTCGACGATATCTGGGAGATCCGTCCCGCGGCGAAACTCGCGACGCAGGTAATGGCGACGAGCTTGCTGCTGTACGCAGGCTACTCCTTCGGTCACGACTGGGCGCTGTGGGTCTCGCTTCCGTTGACGCTCATCTGGGTTGTCGGCATCACCAACGCGATCAACTTGCTCGACAACATGGACGGGCTGTCCGCGGGAGTCGCGGGTATCGCCGCCGGAGTGATGGTCGTCTACGCTGCCATGGCGGATAGCACGCTGGCCGTGGCGGTCGGGACGCCCGTTGTCGGCGCCGCCTTCGGCTTTCTGGTGTACAACTTCAAGCCAGCCCGGATCTTTATGGGGGACTGCGGCAGCCTCTTCCTGGGGTACATCGTCGCAGCTCTCGGGCTAATCATTCAGACGGAGTCGGTCTCCGCAGGACCCGTTGCCGTGTCGCTTGTGCCGCTTGCGGTGCTCGCCGTCCCGATTTTCGATACGACGCTGGTCACGTTCGTTCGGAAGCTGTCCGGTCGGCCCATCTCCCAGGGGGGACGTGACCACTCATCCCACCGGCTTGTCTTTCTCGGCCTGTCGGAGCGCCACGCGGTTCTGATGCTCTACGGCCTCAGCCTTCTGTCCGGAGTCGCCGCGCTTACCGCACTCTACGTCGGGGACCGGCTCTTCTTCGCGCTGACGGGGATCGTCGGGGTCGTCCTCGTCGTCCTCGGGATTCAACTTGCCCGTGCGGAAGTCTACGAGGATGTGTCCGGAGACGGTGCACCACGGACTGGTTTTCGGCCGCTTCGTGCCCTGCACAACCTGATGGGCCATCACTGGAAGGCCCTGTTCGGGATTCTGGCAGATGCGGTGCTCGTCGGTGCGACATTCGTCATCGCCCACTCGCTTCGGTTCGATTCCGGCGTGCCCGCTCCGCATGCGGAGCAGATGATTCAGATCCTTCCATTTGTGGTAAGCCTGAAAATCGCGTTATTCTACGCGTTTGGCCTGTACCGTGGAATCTGGCGATATGCCGGCACGCCGGAACTCGTTCGTACCGGTCTCGCGACCCTCACAGCGTCCGGTGCCAC
>NZ_DAXETW010000123.1:0-20840 GCF_051155795.1 Longibacter sp. | reverse complement strand
CACAACCCGCAATCTGTCCTCTGTAATCCGCACGTCTGAATGAAGCTTGCGATCCTATCGCGCAGCCCGAAGTGTTATAGCACGCGCCGTTTACGTGAAGCCGCGGAGCAACGTGGTTGTAGCGTCAAGGTCCTGGATACCCTGAAGTTCTCCATCGATCTGGAAAAGGGCACCCCGGAACTGTTCTTCCGATCGAAAAAGTTGAGTGAGTACGATGCCGTCCTCCCGCGGATCGGTGCCTCTATCTCCTACTTCGGCACGGCCGTCGTCCGGCAATTTGAACAGATGGGCGTGTACTGCGCCAATACGGCGGCCGGGCTGTCCAACTCGCGCGACAAGCTTCGATCGCTTCAGATTCTGAGTCGACATCATATCGGGATGCCGGAAACCGCGTTCGTTCGCGACCGCAACGACGTGATTCCGGCCATCGAGCGGGTCGGCGGCGCACCGGTCATCATCAAGCTGATCGAGGGCACGCAGGGCATCGGCGTGATCCTGGCAGACTCGGTAAAGGTCGCTCAGGCGATCATCGAGACGCTCCAGAGTGCGCGCCAGAACGTGCTGGTCCAGAAATTCGTGTCAGAAAGCAAGGGACGCGATATCCGGGCGCTGGTGGTCGGCGACACGGTGGTCGCCTCGATGCGTCGCATCGCGCAGGGCGAAGAGTATCGGAGCAATGTCCATCGCGGCGGCCGCACCGAAGCGGTCGAACTCGACGATCACTATCGGGAAACCGCCGTCCGGGCAGCGCAAATTATGGGGCTTCGCGTTGCCGGCGTGGATATGCTCGAATCCAACGACGGCCCGCAGATCATGGAAGTGAACTCGTCTCCCGGCCTAGAGGGCATCGAGACCTGCACTAACCTCGACGTGGCCGGCGCCGTCATCGACTATATGCGCACGCAGGTGGACTTCCCGGAGGTTGACCTGCGACAACGCCTCACGGTCAGCACCGGATATGGCGTCACAGAGATCCACGTGCCACCGGGATCGGACTTCGTCGGGCGAACGATTGCCAATTCGGGACTTCGCGAGCGGGACATAAACGTTCTCATGCTCTACCGCGGCCCCCGCGGCATCCCGAACCCCCGGGCAAGCCGCGTCCTGCAGCCGCACGACCGGCTCTTGTGTTACGGAAAAATGGAATCCATTCGTACCGTCGTGCCACCGAAAGCGCGCCGTGGGCGCATTCCGGACGTGACGCACCTGGGTAGCGACTCAGACGTGGCGCAGGAGATGGATCCGGAGGCTCGGTGGCGTCCCAAAGAGGAAGAATAGCGTACTGTACGTGCGGTCTCGCTCCGTTAGATATCTGCACTTACCGCCAACACGACCGTGAGCAAGAGCATCGACCAATGGGGGGACATCCGCGTACCGCCGGGGACCGATCGGCATGTCCATCTCGACGTCGGTGAAACGTACAGCGGCATCACCGTCCGTATCCCCGTCCACGTGCGCCGGGGCCCGGAGGATGGACCGGTCGTCTTCGTGACGGCGGCGGTACACGGTGATGAGGTCAATGGCACCGGGGCCATCCGCCGGCTCATCCGCGACCCGGACCTTGTCTTGACACGGGGAGCCGTGATTTTTGTACCGGTGGTAAACCCGATTGCCTTTGATCGACACTCGCGGTACATGCCGGACCGCCGAGATCTGAACCGGTGCTTTCCCGGGCGCCCCTCCGGAAGCCTGGCCAGCCGTCTCGCACACACCGTCTTCAGCGAGATCGTGCACCGCAGTGACGCCGGCATTGACCTTCACACCGCGGCTGTGCGACGGACGAACTACCCGACCGTACGCGGCGACCGTTCTCGCCCCGGCGTTAAAGACATCGCCACCGCCTTCGGCACGGAGATCGTCCTCGACAAGGACGGACCGGAGGGCTCGTTTCGCCGAGAGGCCTGCCGAGCGGGGTGCCCAACGATATCGTTCGAAGCGGGCGAGGTCTGGAAGGTGGAGCCGGCCGTGACGGCACTTGCTGCCCGCGGCGTACGTCGCGTCCTGACGCACTTCGAGATGCTGCCATTGGAGCCTCCTTCTCCGGACGATGCATCGTCAGCAAACGAATCCTCCGCTTCGATCATTACCGACGAGACGACGTGGGTGCGCGCGGACGCCGGCGGCTACCTGTCGTTTTACATTCGGCCGGGCGACATCGTCCGCAGCGGCGATCTTCTCGCCCGATCGACGACCCTGCTCGGTGACGACGTAGACGAGGACGGAGAAATTTACGCACCGACGGACGGCGTGGTGATCGGGATGACGACGCTCCCGGCTGCACACCCGGGCACACCCATCTGTCATATCGCGTGCCTACCAGAGGGTCTGTCGGTGGACACCGTCGAACGACGACGGGCCGGTCAGGGGCAGCTGCAGCAGCGCGTCCGGACGGAGCTCGCCGCCAACGTGCACGTCGAGGAGTAGGGAGACGCGTTCGCGTCCGACTCGCTAGACGGGGTCAGCGATGGGATCAACCATCCTCCCGGAACGCAAACCGCCACGTCGTATAAAAACGCCTCACCGACCGGGGTCGATGAGGCGGTGCAAACCGTACGAGGAGGCAGAGCTCAGGCGATCAGGACGTCTTCGGACACATCCTCCGGCAAATCCGGGCTTTTGCGCTTCGGGTCGAGCGTCATCGATTCCTTCACGTCGTTGTTGTCGTCGACCAGGCAGACCCGCGGCTCGAACGATTCTGCTTCGTCGGGTGTCATTTCAGCGTAGGAAATGACGATGACCTGATCACCCTTGGCCGCCAACCGGGCGGCGGGCCCGTTCAGGCAGACCGTTCGCTCGCCGGGTTCTCCGGGGATGGTGTATGTTTCCAGACGCGCCCCATTGTTGACGTTCACGACCTGCACTTTCTCGTACGGCAGGATGCCTGCCTCTTCGAGAAGCTCCTCGTCGATGGTGATGGAGCCTTCGTAGTACAGATCTGCTTCGGTCACGCGAAGCCGATGGAGCTTCGCCTTGAACATGGTGATCGTCATGGAGGACGGCGAGTGTCGATTCGATTGGGAGTGCAGGGAACCGTCCCGTTTAGGCGCCGGCAGATCCGGCCCGCTCCGAGTCGGCAGATACCGCATCAGTCGAAGACACGGCTGGCACGCGAACGTGAACGTTGTCGATCAGACGCGTATCGCCGAAGTACACAGCGACGGCCGCCAGTACGTCCTCGCCTCGGTCAAGCGTCTCGACGGAGGTCAGCGTGCCGGCGTTCACGACATCTGCGTACTGGACGCGTGCGTCCGGCGCGTTGTCTAGTGCGTCGCGCATCGCTCGAACAACACGGTTAGCATCCTGTTCCCCGCCGCGAATGGCCGATTCTGCCTCCTGAATCGCATCGTAAAGCACTGTTGCCTGCTCCCGGTGGCGCTCATTCAGATACGCATTTCGGGAGCTCATCGCCAGGCCGTCGGGCTCGCGAATGATCGGGGCGGACACAATCTCGACATCAAAGAGGAGCTCGTCTACCATACGCTTCAGAATCGCCAACTGCTGCGCATCCTTTTGCCCGAAGACGGCGACATCCGGCTTACAGGCGTTAAAGAGCTTCGTAACGACGGTGGTTACCCCACGGAAATGCCCCTCCCGGTACTTGCCGCAGAGAACGTTGTCGAACTCCTCGACTTCCACCCACGCCAGCGGAGCCGGACGCGTCGGGTGATCGTTGTGCGGATACATCTCGTCGGCCGCCGGGGCAAAAACCACGTCAACGCCGCGTTCACGAAGCTTGTCGGCGTCGCCCTCGAGATCCCGGGGATACTCTTCAAAGTCCTCTCCGGGCCCGAACTGCGTGGGGTTGACGAAGATGGAGGCGACGACGCGGTCTGCATGGTTCAGTGCAAGATCCATGAGTGAGAGGTGCCCGCCGTGGAGCGCACCCATCGTCGGAACGAGTCCAACGGTCTTGCCAGTGGCATGTACGGCATCGGCATAGGACTGCATCTCTGAGACCGTACGGAGAATGTCCATAAACAGGAGTACACGTGCCAATCAGATGAACAGAATGCCGGTGCGAATGACCTCCCGGTCGGCTTGGACGTACACCGGAGGCAGGCACATGATTCGCCGGGTAGGGATGCCTTACCCGGCTACAACCAGCCGCGACGGACCTGGTCGACGCCGTGCGGCAGCAGGTCGAAAGCATCCTGCTAATGCGCGTCGGCGCTGATTGCGACCGTGAGACCGATGTCCCTTGCACGCCGGCACTGCACATCGTCGAGATCGGGGCGCTCCGGTTCGGCGTTCACCTCCATGTAGCACCTGCGTTCGACCGCCGACTCCATGATTCGACGGAGATGGAGGGCCATCGGTCCTCGCTCGTTGATGCAGCGCCCCGTCGGATGCGCAAGAATCGTGAAGTTCGGGTTGTCTATCGCCCGTAGGATACGTTCCGTCTGCTTCTTCTCGCTCAGATTCAGACGCAGGTGGACAGCGCACAAGCAAACTCGAGATCGTCCAGGACATCATCAGGCAGATCAAGCGTGCCGTCCCTCAGAATATGGACCTCGATGCTCTTGAGAAGGCGCAGATCGTCCAGTCCCTCGTTTAGATTGTCGATGGCATCCACGTGGAGCGCAGGTCGTCCTCGCTGCGTCCCCGGGCCACCGCGACGGTTGGTGAGTGGTCGGTGATAGCGAGATACTCCATCCCTCGCTCCTGTGCGACGCGTGCCGTTTCACGGAGTGAGTGCCGGCCGTCGCTATTCGTTATATGCGTACGGTTGTATGCGACGTGACGTTATCGCGCACATTGCGCGCGAGCTTCCCCACCGGCAGCGTGCCCCTTCTCGGCCGCGTGCATCTTGCCCCGGTCCCCGCGACGTTCGAGCACGATATACGGTAGATCCAGCACCGAATAAACCGATTCCTCGGTTTCCCGGCGGTCCGCTTCTGCTCGTGGTTCGTGTGGACGTTGTCGTATATGTTCACCTTCTACGCCCGCCCGACCGCCCGCGTCCGGAGCGCCACCTTGTGGGACGTCGAGCCGGGATAGTAGACGAGCACAGCGCCGTATCTCTCGCACGGAACCACGCGCAGATCAACCTGGAGCCCCGACCGAAGCCACCGCATCTCCGCGCCGCATTCCGGTCGGCCCGTATTCGAAAGCCGTTCTCCCCCTTCAAATCGATCAGACCCGTCACCTCTTCGAACATGCGCACGACGCCGGTGCGCGCAATGCCGGCGTTGTGAATCGGCGTAGCGCTGTATGGTATCTACTGATGTCGTCTCTGCCGTCAATCGGAGGCCGCTGCTTGTGTCTACCCGGAAACGACGCGATCTGCCTCCTGCGACTATTGGCGTGCGTCCGCATGATCTTATTTGCGAACGTGGGTACGTCCGTCACCGACGACGGGATCGACCCATCCGCGGCGGGTACTTCGGATCTCCTCGATCGTGATGAACGAGCGCGGTGCCCTCTCTTCCACCATCTCAGCGACCCGCCGTGCGTAACGCCGGCCGACAACGACATTCGCAATGTCGACCGGTCCATCCCGCCCTCGTCCGTCGACCTCGGTCACAGCATATCCGGCCTCGCGAAGCGTAGTAGCTACACCCGCACCATCACCATCCGGAAGGATCACGCGGAGTACCACCTGTCCCAACGCGAGGGTGCGCTCGATCGACACGCCGACGAATGTGCCTATAGCAAAGCCGCCGGCATAGCCCGCAAGGTGGTACGGAGACGTCAGATGTTCCATCGCGCCTGCAACGGCAATTACCCACACGAGCACCTCGACAAACCCCATCCCGGACGCGATGAGTCGGCGTCCACGAACCATAAACATGAAACGCAGGGTCCCGATCGACACATCAATGATCCGCATGGCGAAAATGAGGAACGGACCGTACGGTAGAGCGAACCAGGCGTCCATAGGTTGTACAGATGGATTTCGATGAAGGAAACGAGCGCGTCGAGCCGCGGGGTTAACACACGAAATGGACCGATCGATTACCCCCCCAGACGCGATCCTTTCGTTTGCCCTATCGGAGGGCCTTGACGTTCATCCTGCTATAGCACAGGCGCATGTGTTGTGCGAAAACATACCGACGGCCGCCAGTATGGGCGTTGCTGATTATTCAACCCGGCGAGTGGGGGAAAAGCCCAGCGACGGCGGCCGTGACATCGAATTGCCGACGTGCCACCGGGTCGGCAACGAACCGGGGTACCACAACGAACCGGAGTGCGACCGACCTGAATCTGAAAAAGCAGCCGATTCTGACTTCGGACGTACTGAGCCGTCCTCTCTGCGTTGACCTTGCATAGCCGGATGTCGAGGTTACGCGTGTCGATCGTCGTGCCTCAGCGGATCGGCACCCGTTCGTCAAGTGACGGTACACGCTGCTCTCGACCAATCACGAGGACCGTATCTACTCATGGCTGAAGATTTTCGAATTGAAAACGACTCCCTCGGCGAAGTCCGCGTCCCCGCCGATGCCCTGTACGGCGCGCAGACCCAGCGCGCGAAGGAGAACTTCCCGGTGAGCGACTTGCGCTTCTCTCGCTCGTTTATCAAGGCGATCGGACGCGTCAAGCAGGCGGCGGCGAAGGCGAACGCTGCGATCGGAGGGCTTGAACCCGAAAAAGCCAAGGTCATCGTCGAAGCCGCGCAGGAAGTGATCGACGGACGGCACGACGACCAGTTCGTGCTTGACATCTTCCAGACGGGCAGCGGGACGTCGACGAACATGAACGCGAATGAAGTGATCGGGAACCGGGCCTCGGAGCTACTGGGTGCCGAGCGCGGCAGCAAAGCCGTCCACCCGAACGACCACGTCAACATGTCGCAGTCATCCAACGACACGATCCCGACGGCCATGCACGTCGCCGCCCGGGTCAGCATCGAGGAGGAGTTGCTTCCGGCGCTGAACGAATTGCTCGACGGGCTTCGCGAGAAGGCCCAGGCCTTCGACGACGTACTGAAGAGCGGACGGACGCACTTGATGGATGCGACGCCGGTGCGCCTCGGGCAGGAATTTTCCGGATACGCGGCGCAGATCGAACAGGCAATCGAACGGATCGAACGGGCATCCGACGAGCTTGCCGAGGTTGCCCTCGGCGGGACCGCCACAGGGACGGGTCTCAACTGTCCACCGAACTTTCCGGCAACAGCCATCGAGGCGATCTCCGAGGGGACGGGCCTTGACTTTCACGAGGCACCGAATCACTTCGCCGCTCAGGCCGCCAAGGATGCCTACGTCAGCGCCCATGCCAGCCTCAATACGCTGGCGACGGCTCTGCTCAAAATCGCGAACGACCTGCGTCATCTGAGCTCCGGTCCGACGAGCGGGCTCTCTGAAATCACACTTCCGACGATCCAACCCGGATCCTCGATCATGCCCGGGAAGGTCAATCCGGTGCAGAGCGAACAGGTCATGATGGTGGCTGCGCGCGTGATGGGCAATCACACGACGATCACCGTGTCCAACACACACGGTAATTTCGAACTCAACGTCATGATGCCGGTCATGGCCCACGCGATGCTGGAGAGCATTTCGATCCTTGCCGGCAGCGTAAACGCCTTCCGCACGAAATGCGTCGAGGGCATCGAAGCGAACCGGGACCGGTGTAGAGAGCTACTGGAGCTGAACCCGTCCATCGCGACCGCCCTGAATACCGCCATCGGGTACGACAAGGCGAGCGAGGTGGCGAAGAAGGCGGCCAAGGAACGCAAAAGCGTTCGATCAGTCGTTCTGGAGATGGGACTGCTGACCGAAGACGAACTGGACGAGTACCTTAACGTCCGCGACATGACGGAGCCGGGCATCCCCGGCGAGTGACCCCGAACCGGGGACGCGCCGAGTGGGCTCGGTGTATGCCCCCCGCTGCCGGCGTACGGTATCGCACCTCACATGATCATTACGAACGCGACCATGTTGCACGGCCCGACCGGTGGCGGCGGGTATGCGAAACGCCGGTCCCGGTGCGTTATACAAACGATCGAGCCGAGACGCAGTCGCTACACGCCCGTTGTGCGCTCGGGATCGGTGTTGCCGTTGCAAACCAGTGCCAGCGACATCTCTCTCCCACCCGGCTCGACGTACGTGTCTTTTTTTCAAATGACGACCGTTCCATTCAATGGATGCTAAAAAGATCATAACGGCTGCCGCCATCGTCGCGGCATTCGTGGCCGGCGTACTCTTCGTCTCGGCCGGCGCCAATATTTTCGGATCCGAGCGTGCAGTGTTGCCGGCCTCGTGGGCGGACGGGTCGACGGCAATCGACGACTCGGACGTTAACACACAGGCGATGGCCTTCCAGGAGACGTTTACAAAGGTCTCCGAGTCGGTGAATCCGGCTGTCGTCCAGATCCAGGCTCGGCGCACGCAGGAGCGCCAGATGCGGTCTCCGTTTGAAGGCACCCCCTTCGAGGACTTCTTCCAACAGCCGGGCCCGCGACAGTTTGAGTCGCAGGCACTTGGATCCGGCGTCATCGCCCGCTCGAACGGTTACATCATCACCAACAACCACGTCGTCGAAGATGCCACCGAGTTGTCCGTCAAGATGTTTGACGGGGAAATGATGGAGGCCGAGATCGTCGGAACGGATGCACGCAGCGACCTGGCCGTAATCAAGGTGGACGGCGACGACCTCCCGTCGATCAGCTTCGGCAACTCCGATGAGGTAAAGGCCGGGCAATGGGTCCTCGCTTTCGGTTCCCCCTTGTCGGACCAGCTTTCCAACTCGGTGACCGCAGGAATCGTGAGCGCGACCGGACGCCTGCGGTCCATGGGTCAGATGGGCGTCACAAACTTCATTCAGACGGACGCGGCCATCAACCCGGGTAACTCCGGCGGCCCGCTCGTTGACATCCAGGGCCGGCTCGTCGGCATCAATACGGCCATCGTGAGCCGTTCGGGTGGATACCAGGGCATCGGCTTCGCAATTCCCGCCAACACGGTTCAGCGCGTCACGCGGCAACTGATCGAGGACGGAGCGGTCGAACGTGCCTACCTCGGCGTTCGCTACCGCCCCGCCCCGGAGACGCTGATCGAGAATGAGGGTCTTCCTCGCGGCGCTGCCATCATCGCGTCCGTGGAGTCCGGCTCGCCCGCGGATGATGCTGGATTGCAGGAAGGCGATATCGTTGTGGCTATTGCCGGTGAAGACCTGCAGGAATTCCTCCAGCTTGGCAACGCCGTCGCACAGCGTACCCCTGGCGACGAAATTACCGTGACGGTAGACAGAAACGGCGAGCGCCGTGAGCTGTCGGTTCGGCTCGGCACACTCAACGACGACGCCGGAGAGAACGAGTCCTCCGAATCCGAGGAGACCCCCTCCAGCGAATCCATGATGGAGCAACTGGGGCTCTCCGTGCGCAACATCACCCCGGAGATCGCCGAGCAACTCGGTCTCGAGGATACGGACGGAATCATCATCACCGAGGTCGATCGCCGCAACCGGATGATCCGCGAGTCCGGTCTTCGCGCACGACACATCATCGTTCGCGTAAACGGCCAGCCAACACCGGACGTGAACACCTTCCAGTCCGTTTATTCCGACATTGAGGCGGGATCTCCCTTCCGCGTTGTCGCTCGGACACCGGAAGGCATGGCGTTCGTCACGAGCCTGCGCAAGCCGGCGGAGTAACGCCTCCGACCCGTTCACCGGATTCGACAAACAGCGGCTGCATACCAGAGCGCCTCTCCGCACGTTGCGGGGAGGCGCTTTTTACTGAAGCAGCATGCTCGGCTCCCGACCTTTACGAACACGATTTCGGGCGATGGGGCGGAGCCAGACGCGACACCAGCTCGTCGGGAAAACCCACCCGTGGAATCTGCCGGAGCGTCGGCGGAGGCCCGTCGAACGTGATGCGAACTCCTGGCGTCTCGTTCCGCACGACGTTGAGCGCTCGCGCGTACGCCTCCGCCACATCGGGACGCTGTTCCTTCATCGCCTCATCGTACAAAATCATTAACTGGGCGGCGATAGTGCTCAACATTTCGCGCGTTGGCTCACCGGAAGAGGCCATGAGGACCGGAAGAAAGAGGCAAAGGGAATACGAGGGTGCGAAGCGAAAAAGTGGTGCAGGCATACCGAGGTGCCGGAAGAGGCAACGGCAGCTCCTGAAGCTACAGTAACATGCCTGTCAATCACGAGAAAAGGAAGTCGATCGGTACCGGTCCGTTACTTTCGTCGGACCACATGCGGCTGACACAGGTGCACGGCAATGACGCGACGCCTTGTCGCCTTCTTTGCCCGAACCACGTATACGACCATGAGCGCAAACGCCCCGCTTCAGTCGCCCGATCGCAACGTCGAGCACCTCGAATCGCTCCCGTCGCCGAAAGCAATCGGTCGCCTTCGCTCGCGGGCGAACGAAAACGCGAAAGCCGTGGCAGCAAGCCTGCCGGGGCCCTCAGACACATACCTCGTCGTCTCGCCCCGCGGGACCTGCGTCCTGCTCGACAATTTTCTGAAATCTGCATCGTGGGCGCCGCAGCACAGTCCTGAGACTGTCGCAGACGACTTGCAGACGGTGTGATCTCCGTCCGGGAGTCGACGTGGTTCGGTCCTTGCATATCGTTCTGCTACGCATCGAACGAACCTCTTCCGACCATGCCCCGCTTTTCCGCCCATCGACCTCAGGCTCCCAACGCGGATGCGCTCCGCGAAAAGATGCTCGCCGTCTGGAAAGAGGCGCAGGCCGAATATCGCAAGGCCGGTGAACCGTTCGGGTCCACGTCGCGCGCGCTGGAGGTATGGATGACGTACGGGCGAAAAACGACTGCGAATTGAATGCCACATTCATGGCTAGATGCCGAGTCGTGTCTCAGACGGGCTCAACGTGAGACGCAACGGCGTCGCACCCCTGCAACAGTATGGAGCCCCTTTTTCCCTGCCACGCCATTCGTACCTATCAACCCGGCCGACCGGTCAGGCTTCAATCGGAGCCGCCGAGTCGGCTTCACTTTTTCTGTCTTCAAACTCGCGGCCGAGGAAACGAACGACGTAACTCCAGCCCGCGATGAGCAGGAGGACCGGTATCGATAGCCAGCGAATTCCGCCGGCGGTCAGAATATCGAGACCCAGATTCAGCGCGACGGCAACCACCTTCGCCGCCCGCTGGAGAAACATGTCGATGAACGCCTTCGCCTTGTACTTGACGTCCTGGCTCGTCGGCGTATAGAGTGCCTCTCGCGCCGACTGGTTGATCGAGTAGTTGAGCCCGTTGTCACTTGCCGAAAGAAAGCCCACGAGAAGCAGGGACGGCGCGAGCAGAAACCCGAAAGACCCGGCAAAGAGGGCGACCGGGAGAAACAGCAGGGCGATTCGAAGGCCCATGCGTTTCATAACGAACGACGTGAGGAGTAGCTGCACGCCGATGGACACCGCGCTGGTTAGTTGTCCCACGAAGCCGAAGAACTGGTCCCGCGCGAGGTCGCTATCGATTGTATCCTCGACGTAGACTCCGAGCTGGAAGTCGATGACGTTGGACACGATTTCGTACACGCCCAGCAGGGCCGCGATACCCAGCAGGTACCTCGAGTTGAGCACAAGCTTAGCGCCCTCGATCGCCGCGTTGGGCGTCGCATCATCATCGGTGGCGGACTCCGGGCAGCACGCTTCTCGTCCGGACTGCTGCACTTCCAGGTAATGGATGTACCACACCAGCCCGGCAATGGCAGTAAGCGGCAGGAGAAGCCCCCACAGAAGCGGCTCGCGGCCAATCTCGCGGACGTATCCGCTCACGATGGACGCTCCGACGAACCCGCCAAGCACGCCTCCGAGCCCGATCACACCGTACAGGCGCTCCGCCTCCTCGCCCGTGTTGAGGTCGTTTGCGAACGCCCAGAAGGTCGCGACCATGACGGTCGTCCAGATGTCGCCAAGGACATAGAACGACCACACGCCAGGTCCGCCCAAAACCTCGATGTTGTCCACGTAGAGCCCGAAGAAGGCGAACAGCCCGCCAAAGACAAGGCAAAAGGCCACGATCAGCCGGTGCCGTGGGATTCGGCGGACCAGCCAGGTGAACGCGACCACGACGGCGAACGCCACGATCATGTTCAACACCTTACCCAGCTGTTCCGCCTGGGCGCCGTCGAACGCATACCCGAGGATGCGAATCGGGTCATTGCCGAAGTACCCGATGATCAAGCCGCGCTTCATCGGCTTGAGCACCCAGAAGATCGCGATGACGAGAAAAAAATAGGCCGACAGACCGAACGCCTTCGGGAGCTCACTCGGTCGTATATCGAATAACTCCTTTCGGAGAGTAGAAAGCATGTGGGGTCCGCGTCGGCCAGATCGTTCGGGCATGAATGGATACCCGGTGGGGTCATCCGGACATGCAGCATCCAGGAGTGCTTCGTACCGCAATCCCCTGGCAATGTTACGGCGGCCCGAGTGTGCTTCGGCGTCAGGTCTCGAGGATGCAGTTATCGCTCCCGTGCTCGTTTC
This sequence comes from Longibacter sp., assembly GCF_051155795.1. Taxonomy (NCBI): domain Bacteria; kingdom Pseudomonadati; phylum Rhodothermota; class Rhodothermia; order Rhodothermales; family Salisaetaceae; genus Longibacter; species Longibacter sp. The sequence goes on along the minus strand of NZ_DAXETW010000123.1, from coordinate 8,432 downwards.
GCTCATACGCGTCCGCTTCCGCCTCATTCTCCCATCCGTGCGATGGGCTGTAGTAGCGGAACGCGTAGCGTCCTCCCTCCTTCAGCATCACATTCGTGCTGTACGTGTGGTTGCTCCGCCGGACGAAGCGATTCTCTCCTTCCGTCCAATCGTTGAAGTCCCCAACCACGCACATATCTTCCGCATGCGGATGGTCTTCCGGTAAAACGAACGTGACCTTGACATCGTCGCTGCCGCGTTTGTTGACCTTTTTGATCATGGCAACTCGTAGACTGGTTCTCCGTCGCGTGAAGGTGTACGATCCAGGTGAATGCGCTCGCACCGCCCGGTCGAGCCGTTTCGTTGAATTTGAATCGCATTCCAAACCTACAAAAGAGTCAGACGGGAGGTGAACTTGGAAAGCGCTTCCTTCGATAGTTTTTCGCCACTCCGCGTGGAAAAGTCCATCGCTCCGACCCGAAAAGGAAACGCTCCCGACGCATAACGCAACGCTACGGCCCGGGAATGGAACGCTACGGCCACGGACCGCAACGCTCAAACGGGAACGGGCAACGCTACATCCTGAACGTGGAACGCTCGCTCGTGCAAGTGCGACGCTTGGGGGAGCCTCGCACCTTCCCGCGACGCTTTCGGCGCTCCCTACAGAAGCAGCAACTACAGAAGCAGCAACTCGCTTGCTCACACCTCCGTCGTGACGGAATTGCTCCCGGGTCTACTCGCCACGTGGATGCGTACCGGCCGGTCGAACAGAGGCCGACTCCTCTCCGTCGTCGCAGGTTCACGTCACGAAGTCCGTCACGATACTGCGAGAAGTCGTCGCCTCTCGTCCGGCCACGAAACCCATCCGCCGGCCCCGTCAGTACGTAGTGACGGTACCTGCGCAATCCACCCTCCTTCGCCGTGCCTGAGGCCTTACCTCGTCATACGTATCTTTGCCGACCGGTTCGCCTGGTGGCCCTGGTTCTCTGCGTGGTGTTCAGCCTTACGCCTGCAACGGCACAGAAGGTGTCGCCTGGAGAGACGCGTTTGTCTCTTGACGACGCGTGCACTGCCGGCACGGAGGCCGTCGAATACTATCTCATCCAGTGGCAGACGGAGCTCCGGCCACTCCAGCCGATCGAACGCGTCGCCCTGCCGCCGCTTCACCGCACCGCTTATCGTCTCGTCGAGAACGTCTTTGAGCCGTACCGAGACCCGCACCAGACGTCGACGTGGACGGGCAGGAAGCCATACGCCGTCATCCAGCCGCGCCTCGTTGTCGACGTTGCACCGGACTCGACGTTTGAGCGATGGGAGCGAGAGGATTACGCGCTGGAGCTCAACTGGGACCGGCCGCCGCTCATCCGCGCCGATACGATCGCACCCTTCCGCCCCCGCGCACTCGGACCCCGACAGAACGGCACCGATCCACGCTTTCTGCTGTATGCCGGAGAGCCGTTTCGCTCGGAGGTGATCGACTTCTTCCTCCCCGGTGGCGCGGCCATCACGAACGCCGAACTGCAACGCCGAATTCGGTGCCTACAGCCGTTTCTCGGATTAACCGACTGGGTACGGACGTCTCGCCGAATGCATTCTCCTCCCCACCTCTCCGTCCTCATGAATGAATCCCGTGACCGCGCCATCACAGCCTTCGGCTGGGGGATCAGCGGGGGCGTATGGGTTGCCTACCGGCGGGTCGGAGGCACCTGGGAGCCCATCAAGCCGCTCGGTCGCTGGGTATACTGACCACGTATTCTTCCTGCACATCCACCACTGAATGACGACTGCAACCAAGGACCGAACCATGTCACGCGCCGTAATGGCGCTGGCGGCTGCTGCCGCACTCTGGGGAATGTCCTTCCTTTTCGGGAAAATCGCCCTCCGCGCATTGCCTGCAACCCACGTGGTCCTGGCACGCTTCCTCATCGGGACGATCATCCTGCTCCCCCTCTCGCGCTACTGGTTTCCCTCCGTGCAGATCGCACACCAGGATCGGCGACGTTTCGTGCTCGCCGGCCTGCTGATGGTCCCGATTAGCTTCCTTCTTCAGTTCGAGGGGCTGGACCGAACCACGGCGGCACGGGCGTCGCTCATCATCGGTGCCGCCCCTCCAATTATGGCTGTGGCTTCCGTGGTCGTCGGCACGGATCGGCTTTCGAGATCCGAATGGCTGGCGGTGGGAGCATCCGTGCTCGGCGTCCTCGTCATGGTCGGTCGACCAGAGGCGCCCGGTGACACACTCGGCGACGTGATGGTCCTCGCCTCCATCCTGACGCTGACCGCCTGGTCCATCGTGACCAAAGACTTGATGGACCGATATCCCCCGCTCTTCACGACGGCGACGTGTATGGCCATCGGTACGGTCTTCATGCTCCCTGTCGGACTGCTATGGCCCGGTGTTCCGGCACTAGACCTGAACACTATCACATGGATCTCGCTGATCGTGCTCGGCGCCGGCTGTACAGCGCTCACGTATGCCCTTTGGAACTGGGGCCTTCGCCATGTTGGCGTGGCACGCTCCGGCGTGTTTCTGAACATCGAACCCGTCGTTGGCGCCATCCTGGGCGTCGTGATTCTGCACGACGTCCTGGACGCCTGGACGATCACCGGCGGCTGTTTCATCCTGGGCGCAACCTACTGGATATCGAGGCAATCCTGACCCTGCCGGCACTCCTCGAACACCGATAGCACCGTCTCCATCGTCCGATCGGGAGACGAGACGTTCGCCAGACCGGACGAAATGGTATGTTCTCCCGCGGGCGCGCGCCCTAGCACAGGGAAGAAAGATTCGTCGCAACGCCCCCCTTCTCAGGCTATCCCTCCCCTCAGTCCGTTTCTTTATTTGCAATAACGGATATATTTAGATTGAAACGCTGGCAGTCTTCACGCCGTCGGCCGCTCGCTCAGGCTCTCCTGAACCTGAAGCGTCTCGAATGCGAGATACGAGAGCGACGCCAGCGTGAGCGGTAGGATGTGAAAGATAACCCGGAAGGCGAGGATCGCGCCGACAACGACCGACGTGCTCAGAAACGGATCCAGCATCATGATCAGAATCCCGTCGAAGACGCCCAAACCGCCCGGTACATGACTCAGGACCCCAGCAATCAGTGCAATCTGAAAAACACCCAGGAGATAGAGGTAAGACACATCTGCACCCGACGGCAAGAGAACGTAGAGCACACTCGCTGCGACGAAGAGGTCGCACACGGCCAGCCCGACCTGCACCGGAACCATCCATTGCGCCGGCATGTCAAGCGACCATCCACGAACGACGAGCGGCCGTTCGCGCAGGCTCGTGAGTCCTACATACCCGGCGGTCGGCAGCAAACACGCAAGTCCGATCAGTGCCGGTTGCACAGGAAGCTCAAGCGCCTGCAGCGACACGGGCTGGCCCAGAAAAAGAAACGCGCCGAGTGCGAAACAGCCAAGCCAGAATGAGATGCCTGCGAAGAGAACCGTTTTGGCAATCTCGCGTCCGCTGAGCCCCCACGACGAATACAGCCGGTAGCGCACGCCACCGCCCGTAATCAACGGATTGCCGATCGCCTGACTGAACGCGTATCCGATAAACGCAGAAAACGCAACGCGACGGTAGGGGAGATCGACGCCGACGTACTGCATCGACAGCCAGTCGTAGCCGGATAAGACGATAAAGTTGAGCGCTGTCAGGCCAAACGCGAGACTGATGTAGGACAGCGGGAGATCCGCGAGATACGCGCCGACCTCACGCAGCGGAAGGTCGCGCAGCTCATGCACCATCACCCAGGCGACGACAACAAATATCAGGAAGCCGACGACCGGAGCGAAATTTTTGATGGGCAGCTTCCGCCGGATCAGTCGCACCCACGACCACGGCCTCGATCGCAGCGTCCGTTGCGACGCCGAGGGCCTGGACGGAGAAACGCCGCGCTGTTCGACCGGGACGCTCGATCGGTTCGAGGCCGATTCACCCGGTTCGGTCTCGGTCGAAGAGCCATTCGCCTGGGCAGCGTCGGCAGTGGAGTCGTGTGGTCCGCTCTCAAGCGGGTCGGTCATCGCCGAACGTTATGATCCGCAGGTTATCGATTCTCAAGACGCCGCAGGCCATTACATGCAGCACATCCCGTTTCGAGGCTGTTACACGGGCCATCCGAACAAACGGTGCGCCACACTCCTGAATGCATATCTTCTTTCGTACGCGTACACGAGAAAAGAAGACGGGGTCTCGTCAACGTCGATGTTGAGGCCCGTATTCGCAAGCGATTCCATGCCCGTTGTCCTGTACGACGGGCTTCCGCCGCGCCCGATAAGCTACAAACGCTCGAACGCCTGTCCCGAAAGGCGAGACAGGCGTAGGAGATCAACGGAAAAGAGCGCTGCGCGCCTTGGGCGTCACGGCACGCGGTACAGCATGACCTACTCGACGAGGAGGTCGCGAAGACGTTCGAACTCGTCCCGTTCGAACGAAAGGCTGTACTTGCCGGGGTCGTCTTCATCGCCCACGGCCGTCAGCGGCTCGATGTCGGACGACTTCACCGTTTCAATGAGTTCTTCCGGCTCCACCTTCAGAGCACCGGCAAAGTCTTCCGCTGTCGCGGCGTAAATCCCACCGTACGATTTAATCTCTCCCGTGGAAAAATCGTCGGCATCCTGCGGCTTAAAACTGACTCCTCGCATGTCGTAGCGGTCGTTGCGATAATTTGGTTCGATCTGAGCCGGCCAGTCGGCGGCGCTATGCGGCTATCTCGCTGCCCGACTCGGTCACCTACTCGACAATGTCAACGCGCGCGATGCTCAGGGTTTCCCTCATAGCACCTCGTATGGCAGGACTCACGTCCTTCTCACAAGGGGAGGCACTGCCCAAATGAACTCAGAATCACGTGGGAGCGGTCATCGGGCGACGTTGTTCGACGACTTCCGAGTGCACGATGGTGGCTCCGACCAAGGCCAGAAGCGCCCCAACAAGGAAGGGCACAAAGAAACCGTACTCGACCACCGACCCCGCGAGTATTTGCCCGGCTGCTATACCCAGCCCGAACGAAACGGTCAGTACGGAGAGTTGAGTGCCGGAGGCCCCGCTGTCGGCCAGGTCCCCCCCGAGCGCAAGCGCAGGGGCAAACACACAGGCCCCCGCAAGCCCCTGGAGCGCGCGGGCGACAATCATCTGACCGGGCGTTACGACGAAGCCCTGTACCAGCGTGGTCGGTACAAGCGCGATGAGGCCGTAGACGACGAACGCTTTGCGGCCGTAGCGGTCGGTTAGCCGCCCGACGAACGGCTGCACGAGAGCGAGTGTCAGGATGAGGGCCACAAACTCGATCGCGAACAGGATGGGCGACTGGTCGAGCCGATCGTTGACCTGCGGCTCGAGGGTCGATAGCATAGCAACGCATGCCGCCATCACCATCGTGGAGACCCCCAGAGCGAAAATGGGATCCAGCGTATTGCGCCCGGAACGGTCGAGGATGGCCAGATTAAACCGCCGGTCAGCCGTTTCCGGGTTCTTCGGATCCTCCACGATCGACAGGACGAGCACGATGCTGACGAATGCGGCAAGGGCGGCGATGAAGAAGGTGACCTCAAACCCCGTCACACTCCCCTCCGTGCCCGGCACGGTGTAGGGGCCGCCCTCAATAATAAGACTGGCCAGCAGGGGGCCAGCGCCAAACCCGACCAGGCGAAACGAATTGTACACGCCCATATTGCCACCCCGGCTGTCCATTCGACTGACCTCGTTCACAAGCGCAATGCTCGCCGTGATGGTGAACGCCGCCGCTGTCCCCTGAATGATTCGCAGGGCGAACAGCAGCGTGTAATTCTCCGCCCAGATAAACCCGAGATTCGACGCCATGAAAACGAGCAGCCCGCCCACGACGAACACGCGCCGCTTGCCGGCGAGGTCGGACAATCGCCCGGCGAACGGCTGTGCGATCGAACTCGCGATGCCGAACACGGCCAGCACCAGTCCCGCAATCATCGGCTCGGACAGACCGAAAGCGTCCCCGCTGACGATGCCGCTCGCGACGTAAAGCGGAAGCACGATGACGAGAAACGAGTTGCCCAGCGCATCCGCCATCCGTGCGATCGCGAGGGCGAGCACCCGTCGATCGGTGTCGAAGAAAGTCGTAAGGGCGGACATGCGCGGGGATGGTGCTCTGGGACAAAGAACGCGTGCCGAAACGGGGAACGCCGCGCGCTGTGCCGCCCGGTTGCAGGATTGTCCCGATTTGCGCGCCGGAGAACGCGAAAGACCGGAAATTCGCGCATGCTACACACAGATGTCGCGGGGTCTGTGCCCCCTCCACGGACGGGAGAACGTCAGCGCCGATCACAAATGGCAGCATACGCGACGCCCCCTCCCCGCCATGAGGAGCGGGCAAGGGGCGTTTACGGTGTGGCCCGGGCGGGGCTCGAACCCGCACGGCACGTGAGTGCCAGCGGATTTTAAGTCCGCTGCGTCTGCCAATTCCGCCACCGGGCCAAATCCAGGAGGAACGCAATGCCTTGCGCCGGACACAGTACCTCTTTTCGCGCCCCGCCATCGGTTCGGAGACCCTCGCCCACCTTACAGGACGCACGCAGCAACATCAAAGCGGCACACGCCTTGAACACGTTGGACACGTTTCGGGCCGACGATAGTATCAGTGTCCGCCGGATGAGCGTCAACGCGCAGTCCAGTAATCTTGTGTCAAAGACAGTGGAATCGACCCTTACGTTCATGTCTATCCCAACGATCGACGCCAGGTCAACGGCACAGAATGCATCCCAGGTCCATCCGTTCGCAGGAACCTCGACCTGCACGACCGATTGACGACGATCCGAAATATCTGTCCCCGACCGGACGCCTATCGTGAGCCCCGCTGCCGTCACCGAAGTCCTTCGTGAACAGGCCCGAGCCTTCGCCCGGCATGCCTATGCTCCGTTCTCGAAAACTCCGGTAGCGGCTGTCTTTCTCTGCACCGACGGTACGATGATTCCAGGAGTACGCGTCGAAAGTGCGTCATTTTCCCTTTCTCTGCCGGCGCTACTGAACGCATATACGACGGCCGTCTCTGCCGGCTATCGGACGAAGTTGGCCGGCGCTGCGCTCAGCCGGCCGATAGAGGACCGAGATGCCCACTACCTCTCGTCTCTAGCGGACCTCTCCATCGACCCTTCCGCTAACGACGTGTGGCTGAGTAGCGTCCCCCTCCCCGAGCCGGTTGGCGTCCTGGATCCCCGTCTCCCGTTTAAGGCTTCAACAGATGTATCTCCGGAAGACGGGATTCTCGCCGCTCGGAACGCAGCTCAAGCTGCCTATGTGCCGTCGTCTGACTTCCATGTCGGTGCCGTGATCGAGACGGAGAACGGCAGCTTTTTCCCCGGCGCGAACGTCGAACACCCGGACTGGGCGCGTATCCTCTGCGCAGAACGAAACGCCGCAGGAACTGCGCGGACCTACGGGGAGCCGTCCGCCCGACGAATCTTTCTGACGTGCCTCGACGATGCCGGCGGAACGCCGTGCGGTGCCTGTCGCCAGGTCTTGGCGGAACTCGCTCCAGATGCGGCGCTTTGGATGGATCGGCATTCAACCCCCCCGGAGAAATCGGCACCGAATCAATTGTTACCCGGTTTTTTCGAGGGAACGCAACTCCTCCGGGACGGCGTCGTGTCCACACCGGTAAAAGACGGTTCCTGACGCCCTCCCCCTACAGGAAGGTCTTGCCTTCCGTAAGCCCGCCTGCGCGCGAGCGAGTCCCTCTTGGCTCCGCGCTCCCCCCTTGCCTGGCGATCGCTGCGTCCCCGCTTCATGATCTTCGACGTTCTCCTCTTTCTCCTCGGCCTGCTCATCCTCTACTACGGTGCCGAGTGGCTCATCCGCGGGGCGTCCGGGATCGCCCTCGAGTACGGAATTCGGCCGGTCGTCGTCGGCCTTACGATCGTCGCCCTCGGCACGTCGATGCCCGAATTCCTGGTCAACTTTATCGCAGCGCTGGGGGGCGAACACCACCTCGCGCTCGGTAACATCATCGGGTCGAATATTTCCAACATTGCGCTGATTCTCGGGGCAAGCGCCATCGTCCTCCCCGTCGCCGTCGCGCCCCAAATTCTTCGGAAAGAGTATCCGATGATGCTCGGTGCGATGGTTGTTTTCTACGTGATCTCCCTCGACGGGACGATCAGTCGCACGGACGGCATCTTCCTCGTTTCCTGCCTCGCCGGTTTCATCGGATACCTGCTTTACGACGCGCAGAACAACGCGACGGCGCAGAGCATGATCGACGAGATGGATGTGGACGATGACGACGACATCGACCCGTCGTCCCCGACCGACACAACGCTGATGAAGACCGCGTTCCTGGTCGGCGGCACGGTCGGCCTCGCCCTGGGTGCGCACTTCATGGTCGACAGCGCCGTAGACATCGCCCGCAGCCTCGGCATCAGCCAGATCGTCATTGGCCTGACGATCGTAGCGATCGGGACCAGTCTTCCCG
>NZ_DAXETW010000122.1:0-17570 GCF_051155795.1 Longibacter sp. | reverse complement strand
CCGAATGCCGAAAGGGTGGTCACGTTGTCGTCCGACGATGCGGCGTCGCGGTCTTCCCGGTCACCGGCGGCCTGAAGGACACGCAGGTTATCGTTCAAAAAATTAGACCCGGAGCCGCGAAGAACCTTCGTATTCTTCTCCTGCGCCTCCACGCCGGCAAGCGCCGAAACCGAGTGCGCCTCCCCGCGCCGGAAGGAGTAATCGCCCGTCAGGTTGGTGATCCACTTCCGATTGCGCCGGTTCACAATCGTCAAGCCGCCGCCGCTGTCGTTCCCCGTCGCGTTCTTTTTCGAGCGGTAGATAAAGTTGCGGTTCTGGTAGTAATCGATCCCGCCGAGTGCCCGGAGATTCAGCCTGTCGATGGGCTCGACCGTGACCTGCAGGCTGTTGGTCGTGGAAAGGCTATTGTGATTGTTGTCGTTCTGCTGAATGACCGCCAGCGGATTGGGGCGGTCCTGAAAGATGGTGGCGTCGTTGAAGCCGCCGTCCGCGTCGTACGGAGAAATGTTCGGCGGTAGCGGCACATTGCTGAAACTGCCGAGAGACACCTTTTCGACACCCGTCACGCCGTTGCTCAGGTTCACTCGCGCCAGGTCCCCCAGTCGGTAGTCGATGCGCGACCGGAAACCGTACTTCTGAAAGGAATTCCCGCGCGAGATGGTCTCCTGGTCGTTGTAATTCAGCGACACGCGGGCCGAGAGGGTCTCCGTGCCACCGCTGAAACTGAGCGTGGCGTTGGTGAACATCGCGCGTCGCTTCAGCACCTCGTCCCAGTTCGTGTAAATGCTGTCGCTCCCCGATGCCTCCGACGCCTCTTGCGGCGTGGCGCCGTCGTTGATGAGCGTTTCCCGGTACAGGCGCACGTACTGCTCAGAGTTAAGCAGCATCACCTCGTTGATCGAATTCGACATGCCGCTGCTGACACGCGCTTCAACGTCGAAGCCGTCGGTGGCGCCGTCCTTCGTTTCAATCAGAATCACGCCGTTGGCCGCATTCGCGCCGTAGATGGCCGCTGCCGAGGCGTCTTTCAGGACCGAGATGCTCTCGATGTCGTCGGCGTTGATGGTGGCGAGCGGGTTCAGCAACTCCTCCCGCCCGGCGGCCTGGTTAAACTGCTCGGACTGAATGTCGTAGAGCGGGACGCCGTCGATGATGTAGAGCGGCTGAGACGAGGTCGACCGACGCAGCTGGGGCGTCGGAAGGCTGCCCTGCCCCCGGATCTTGACGGATATGGGCTTGCCGGCCTCGCCGCCCGATGGATTGTTGACCTTCAGGCCGGCGATTTTCCCACTGAGCAGCGTCTGGAACGACGCCTCGGGCCGCAGGGGCTCCAGCTCTTCCCCGCTGATTTCGGCGACGCTTCCAACCAGTTCCGTTCGCGTTTTCTCCATCCCGTACCCGGTCACGACGACCTCCGACAGCTCCTGTTGATCGACCTCCATCTCAACAATAACGTCGGTCCGGCTTTCTTCGAACGTGCGCTCGACGGGCTTATAGCCAATGTAGGAGAATACGAGCGTCCGGCTCTGCCCCTCGCGGATCGTGATCGAAAAGGTGCCGTCCGACGACGTGGCGGTTCCCCGCCCGGTCCCCTCGATCCGGACATTCACGCCGGGAAGCGGATCTGCGTTTTCATCAACGACGATCCCGCTGATCGTGATGGGATCGGCAGACCGGCCGGCGTCTGACTCCGCCACGCGTACCGAGGTGTCTGACTCTGCCGCGCGTACCGAGGCGCTCAGGAACGCAGCGCAGCATACAAGCAGAAGCAACCCGCAGGCGGCAGCACGTTTCGCAGCGAGGAGAGCATTCATTCGGGGAAGTACGCGGTCGTGGTCGATCGTCAGGAGGAGGGGAAACGGCAGAAACAGACAGCACGCAGAGTAGCGTCGACCAATCAGAGCGATCTGTCACACCGATCGCAATCAGGTCTAGCGACCGCTTAACAGGGCTCGGCAACAGCAATTTAGACTAATTCTAATGACTGAACGCATCGTCGTCAATCAAGGCTCCACGAATTAGCCCCATCCAAGCGGGTTTTGAGCTGCACTTCCTTCCGCTCACGCCTGCCCTTCCATTCTTTTCCCTGTGTGAGCGTACCTTTTCTCAGACTCGTTCTTTTCCCTTCTCTCCTCATCCATGGATCTTTCCCCGAACGACTTTCCGCGTCGTGCCACCGACAAGCTCCGGTATGCCGACACCGACCGGCAGGGGCATGTCAACAACGCCCATTTTGCCACCTTTCTCGAGACCGGCCGAGTGGAGGTTCTGTACGACCCTCAAGACCCGCTGACCGGGGATGGAGCGGAGTTCGTCGTCGCAAAGATGACGGTGGAGTTTCGCGGCGAGGTCCACTGGCCCGGGTCCGTCGTCATCGGTACCGGGATCAGGGCGATCGGCACGAGTTCAGTGACGGTGTCGCAAGCGGTCTTCCAGGATGAACGATGCGTGGCGACAGGCGAAACCGTGATCGTCCAGATCGACACCGACACACGATCGTCTCGTCCCCTGGCGGACCGTGCCCGGACGCGTCTGTCGGAGCTACTGCTCAACGCCGAGTAGGCTCATACGCGCCAACGATGCGGTCCTACCGGATACGCACGACCTGCTGCACCTCCCGGAACGTCTCACCACGGACGTCGAGAAAATACGTACCGCTGGCCAGACCGCTACTGTCGATCGCGATCCGCGTCGGCGTTTCGGCCGCCACGACGGCGTCGTGCAGGATGCGCACGCGGCGTCCCAGCAGGTCGTAGGCGCTGACCCGTACGCGTTGGCTTTTACGTAGCGTGAGCGTCATCGCACCCGTGTCCCGAAGCGGATTCGGCGCGACGGGCGTCAGCACTGCTTCCCTGGCCGGCGTCAAGACCACCTCCTCAACGGGCCCCAGCACCGAAGTGCCGTCGACGTCGACCTGCCGCAGGCGGAACGCATGCCGCCCGCGCGTCAACCCCGTTACGCGATGCGTGTACACCTGCCGCTGCTCGGTCGTACCGGCGCCGCGAATGAAAGCCCGGTCGACCCATCGGCTCGACGCCTCGCCCCCATCCCGATGCTGAATGTGGAAGCCGGCGTTACCGGTTTCGCTAAGGGTCTCCCACCGGAGTACAACGACCGGCTCGTCGCCCACCCGGTCCACGGTCGCCGTGAAGCTTGCGAGCTCCACCGGCAGCACCGGCGGTGTTTGATTGTAAACATCCAGGCTGATCGGTGGCCCGTTCTGATTGGCAGACGGATCGAGGAAACCCTGAAGCACGAGGACGGCGACCTCGCCGCCCGTTCCAACGTCGACCGTGAAGCTGCCCACCACCTGCCCGTCACCGGATGTCCGCACATCGAACGTCTTCGGTCCCGGTGGGATCGCCGCGTTCACCGGGCGGGCCGTTCCGTAACGCACGTCTTCCGCAAGAACGGTCCCGCCGTTCGTCCACTCTATGTCCACGGACGGCGCGTCGGTCACCGCGTGCACGAAGAGGAGCGCTACGTCGCCACCCGCAGGATCCGGCGGCGGCAGCGTGAACGCCTCCGCGGTGAGACCGACGGGGACGCCGTCGGGGTTCGAGGCGTATGCGGTCGTGTCCGGCAGGCCCATCAGCACGAGCGCCGTCGGGAGGACGGTCTCTGCCGTGACGCTGTCGATCGTAGCGATCGGCGCCCCGGTGTCGGCGTCTGTGAGGTCGATGGCGAACGGTTGATCGGCCGGCAGGGCGGCCGGGAGGGCGGCAGACTCGCCGGGGGCGAGGCCGGTGAACAGGTTGGTGGCGGGCGCCGCGGAGACGTCGAGCAGGTCCCGGCAGGCGAAGCCACCGTCGCGGATCACCGCGCTCGCCCGTCCGGAGCCGCTGCCCGATGCCGGGAAGCCGGCAGAGATAATTGCCGCGCCCGGTGCGTAGCCGCCCCATTGCAACTGCCACAGCGCGAGCGATGCGTTTCGGTTACCGCCCGCGTTGCCAAACCGGCCACCGGCGTAGATCGCCTCCCGGTTGGCCGCCCGGAGATCGCACTCCCGCATCGTCACGGCATCCACCGGGCCGTCGAGTCCCGAGCCAAACGGGAGGAACCGTTCATGGTACGGCAGGACGGCATTATTGAACGAAGCGCCCTCATCAACGAGCAACGCCAGGCGATTGACTGTGACGCGCTGGCGCGTGCTGCTGGTGGCTTCGGTAAATTCGCCGCCGACAACCAGTCCGACCCGATTCACAAAATAGGTCCGGTCCGTCAGGCCGGGGTGTTCATAGAGCACGTTTACCGGGCCGTTCGTGCCGTTCTCTGCATTGTTGAATCCGACAACGGCCCACGAATTGGTCTCGCTTCGCCATTTCGCCAGATGGTTCACGACGGTGTTCGCCCCGCTCCCGTCTCGGACGTTCGTGAATTCGCCGCCGGCATACAGGACGCCCTCCGGACTGGACGGGCCCCGGTTCGGTGGCGTCCGGCTCCGCACGTATGCAAGGGCTCGAACGACATTGTTGGCCCCCTGCCCGACCGCGTGCCAGGTGTCGCGCCACGCGTCGTACCGGGCGATATGGGTCGTATTCGGGATGACCGTCCCGCTACGATCGACCGCTGCGCCAAAGTCTCCGCCGACGAACAGGTCGTGGAATTCCGGCTGCGTCCCGCTTGCAGCACCCGGAAGCGCACCTCCGCTGTCCAGCGCGTAGACCACACCCCCTCCGGCCACCCCGCCAACCGTTTCCCAGAAATCCTGCTGAATGCGGTAGCGGACGAGCCCGGGTGCCGGGAGAATCGTCCCGTTCGGAAACGACACCTGCGTGAACGCCCCGCCGATGTAGAGCACGTCCGGGGCATTGAGGACCCCTTCCACGATGTGCAGTGCATACACCGGACCATCGAAGGATGCGCCGAGGGAACGCCACTCCTCGGCGTCCCGGTCATAACGGGCGAAGTGGGCGACAGGCACCGGAGTCCCGTCGGTCTGCGTCACCTCCGTGAAGTCGCCGCCGACGTAGAGGTCGGCCCCGTTGAGGGAAAAGGCAAGTGCTTCGACGGATGCGCCGGAGGACGTTACGCCGCCACCGACCGGGTCCCACTTCGATGTTTCGGTCGCGCGTATCGCGATTTTTTCCGTGGGAGTCCCGCCGGTTGAGGTAAACGTTCCTCCGGCCGCGACCACACTACCGGGAGGCTGCTGGTGCGTAAGGGCGCGGACCTCTCCGTTTGTACCCGGCGGCGGCGCCAGCGAGCCCAACAGGGCCTGCCATCCGGTCCCGTTCCACCGTGCGTGGTTGGCGACCTGCGTCGTGGCGTTCGGGCCGGCGTCGTCCGGAGCTCCACCTGGATCGGTAATCGTGGCGAAGCTGCCGCCGGCGTACGCATCCGGTTGTGTAGAAAACGGGTTGGCTGCGAGCGTCGATGCAAACTGGAAGGGCGCGAATGTGGCAATGGTCGTCCACGCCCCACCGTCGCGTTCGGAGATCACGGATGTACCGCCACTGGCGTATCGCGCGAAGAAGCGACCCGAGCCGTCCCGGACGAGGTCCCCCATGATGTCAGCGTTCAGTCCTGCGTCGACAGCCTGCCACTCCGAACCCGTCCACCGCAGCACGTTCCCGAAGACCGAGGACCCGTTCGGGTTGAACGCTTCGAGGGGAATCGGGGTCGCCGTGCCGTCTGAAGCGTCCCCGGCGAGATAAATCGAACCGTCCGCTGCGTATATGAGGTCGCGTTGCCGGGGAAACACCGGCGCATCGTTCTCGAGCCCCTGGCCGAGCGGTTGCCACGCCCGGGCTGTGTCGTCCCAGCGGATGATCCCATTCGCGGAACGCGTGCCGCCATCAGCATCAATCGCTTCCTCGAACTCGCCCGCCACGACGACATCTCCCCCGCGCACGTCCACCGTGAAGGCCTGCGCCGAAAACGACGGCGTGAGACCGACCAGGCCGCCTCCGAACGCTTCCCAGGTGCCGGCGTCAGGGTCCCATCGGCCGATCCCATTCAATGGCACCGGCGGTCCATTTTCAAACCCGGTCCCGAAAATGCCCGCGACGACCACGCGTCCGGTCGCGTCGACAGCGATGTCATTTACGTAGGCGTCGACCCCACCCCCGACCGCCTCCCAGACCTGATCTTGCGGCGTCCATCGGGCGATGTTGTTCACGGGCGTGCTGGTGCTGTTTTGTTCGACGGTATTGAACCGTCCGGCGACGTAGACCGAGCCGTCCGCTCCGACCGTTATCGCCTGCGCCACCTCCGCCCCGAGGACGGGCATTCGAAAGGCGCCGTCGAGCTCCGCCCAGTTTGATCCGTCCCACCGGGAAACGCGGAGACCGTCCGTGCTTCGGTAAAAAATATAGATCTCGCCACCCGGCGCGATCGCAGAGGCCTGGGGGCTGGAGATCGGAGCGGGACCGGGAAGTCCGGTGCCAGCGCCCCACCGGCCGTCGTCGCGTGCAGGAATGCCCTGCGCCGATACAGCATCCGGCAGGATACAGAGCCAGAGCGCGACGGCCAGGATTGAGGCGAAGATAACCGCGAGTCGAGACATGCTATTCGTCGAGTACGACATAGGAGGAGCGGGATCGATGGGCGGGTGCCGGACGCGTGCGAACAGCATGCGTCATGGAGCGGGTCAATCGGAGTCAGACAGCGGTGAGAAGCTGTTCAGCGGACGACGGTGAATCGTCGGGTCTGCGTTCGTTCACGGGTTTCGGCTCGGACGAAGTAGGTTCCGCTGGCCAGTTGGAGTCCATCAATGGGCAGCGCATGGCTCCTCTGAGCGGTCAGTGCGCCGTCGTGAAGCGTTGCGACCGGGCGGCCGAGGAGGTCGAAGATCCGGACACGGACGTGCGTGGGTTCGTCGACGGTGAGCGTAAGCGACGCCCGTGTGCGGACGGGGTGCGGGACGGGCGCGGTCAGCGTCATCCCGACGGCGCCGGCGATCGTCACGGCGACGCTCCGACCGAGCACAGCAGTCCCGTCCACATCCACCTGACGGAGCCGGAAGTGATGGGTGCCTGCATTCAGATGCGGAATGCGGATGCGGTAGGTCTGAGGGGATGCGGTGGTGCCCGCTCCCGCAACGAAGCGGACGCGCTGCCATGCGTCTCCCGCGCCCGGTGGCAGTATTTCCACGTGGAAGCCGGCATTGTTTGTCTCCGTCAGGGTGCGCCACTCCAGCACGGCATCGCGACCATTTGCCCGGCCGGTAAACGAGGCCAGTTCGACGGGAATCACGCCCGCCCCGAAGAACGCCAGGTCCGAAATTTCGGACGCCGGCAGGCCGGTGATGACATCTTCGACGGTCATCCCGGATAGGTCCGCGCGACGGATCGTCCCCTCTCCTCCCTGCGACACGCTCCAGTACACGTTCCCATTCCCAACGGCAACGGCCTGGATGACCTCCGACGGTCGCGTGATGATGTCGTCGATACCGGTGAGCGTCGTCAGATCCACACGCTGGATCGTGTCGAAGTTCAGGACCCAGAAGAGTTGCCCGTTGTCGATGGCGAGACTCCGGATGACGTCGGTAGTGCCGGGTGCGAAGAAGGTCTCGAAGGCGGTCCCGTCCACGTTGGCGCGCTGGATGGACCGGTTGCCCGATGCGTCATTCTCATTCAGCCAGTACACCTTCCCTTCTACACCGTGGACGACCACGTCGGCCAGCGATGCGCCGAGGCCGGTGACCAACGTCTCGATGTTTGCGCCGTCCGGATCTGCACGCCGGACCTCCCCCGCCGGGCCGATGACGGTCCAGTAGATCTTGTCGCTGACCGGATCGTAGGCAACGTCTTGAGCGGCTGTGAACGGATCTGCCGGCGTCAGATTGGTAACGCCGGCCCCATCGACATCCGATCGCTGGATCACACCATCGGGTGCCGGCCAGTACACGGCTTCTCGGGCCTCATCGAGAGCAATTCGTCCGGCAAAATTTCGGGGAGCGGAGAGAATCGCCGCATTTGCGCCGTCGAGCCCGGCCCTGCGCACCGTCCCGTCGATCCACCCCGCCCAGTAAAGGTGGCCTGCCGCGGGATCGACGGACAACGCTGCAGCAGGCGTCCCGGTCAGAAGCGTTTCAACCGCGGTGCCGTCCAGGTTCGCCCGCTTCACGTCGACCGCTCCGACACTGCCCCAGTACAGCTTGCCGCCGACAGGATCGACGGCAAGGCCGGCTGGAGCGTTGAGCCCTGTGAGCACGTCCGCGACACCGCTCCCGTCGAGGTTGGCGCGGCGAATCACTTGGTCCTCTGGATCGGCCCAGTACAGGACTCCGGCCGTGGCATCGATGGCGACGTCCTGCGGGAGAGTCAGACCGGTGATCAGGTCTTCCACCGACGATCCGTCCAGGTTCGCCCGCTGAATCTTCCGATCGGCCGCCGTATCGCTGAGATGAGCCCAGTACACCTTCCCGCCGGCAGGGTCGATGTCGAGTCCGACGGGCGAGGCAAGGCCTGACACGACGGTGTCGAGGCCGGACCCGTCGAGATTTGCTCGCTGGATGGACCCGGTGGCTACGTTGCTCCAGTACACCTTGCCTCTTGACGCATCGACGGCAACGTCGGCGAGCCCGGCAAACCGTCCGGCATCATCAAGGACGCTCTCAGCCAAATTGTCGATTAGAACCGTTTCGGCGCTTCCATCCAGATTGGCACGGCGGAGGCTATTCGTTTTGAGGTCCGTCCAGTAGACGTGTCCTGCCGAGGGGTCGACGGCAAGCCCAACGGGAAAGCGCCCGAAGTCGAACAGCTTCCGGGCCTGCGTACCGCCACGCGTGGTACCGAAAATCTGCCGGTTGCCCTCCGTCCAGAACAACTCACCGTCCGCGATCGCCGTCGTCGTGACCCGGTGGGACGACCCTTCGGGACCTCCGACGGTACACACAACGGCCGTCGCCTCGCCGAAGCCGCCGAACTCAACGTATCCCCCCTGAAGCGCACAGATGTAGGCGGCAACAAGGTTGCACCCGCCTACGCCTGTGAGGCACAGAAGCGCGATCAAGCTCAGATTGAGGACGCGTAGCCGGGCGGAAACGGCGCGAGACAGAAGGCCGGAAAGCGTAGACGTGGAGCCGGTAGCGTTGGACATGGCTGTAGACGTAGATGTTGAAGCGGAAACCGGACGAATGGCCAGACCGACGTCCTCCACGCCCGTAGCAAAGACAACGCGGAGACCGGTCGGCACTCATTCCCTACAGCCGGAAGCAGGCGCAAACTGGCTCACCCTCCGCCAAAACACTTTTATCTCCCATCACGGGTGGCTATCTTTCCCGTGCATTATCCACTTGTGTCTTTCAGCGCGTACGGGAGGAGGACATGGACCTTGCGGAAGACGTGACCGAACTGCTGCACGCGGCATCGGCGGGCGACGACAACGCCATGGATCGACTCATGCCGATCGTCTACGATCGCCTGCGTGCCATCGCGCACCGCCGGATGCAGGGCGAGCGACGGGATCACACGATGAGCACGACCGCTCTCGTTCACGAGGCCTATCTAAAGCTCGTCGATCTGGACCGCATTCAGTACCGGGATCGCGCCCATTTCTTCGCGATTGCGGCACAGGCCATGCGCTACATCCTTGTCGACTACGCGGAGCGGAGGAACGCCCAAAAACGGGGCGGGGACCGGTCCCGCGTGCCGATTGAGTACGCGTCGCTCATGACCGATCATCAGGCGCTGGACATTCTTGCCCTGGACCATGCGCTCGACCGGCTTCGCGGACTCTCTGTCCGTCAGCACCGCGTCGTAGAGTGCCGCTTCTTCGCCGGACTGACGATCGCGGAAACGGCAACCGCTCTCGACGTATCGCCGGCTACGGTCAAGCGCGACTGGGGCCTGGCCCGCGCCTGGTTAAACCGCGAACTGGCGGACGGAACGGCCGAATTCGCAGAAGACCCTCCTTCCCGGTGAGCCAATCTGGCTCGCTGCTTCGCTGTAGGAAACGTGGACGAGATGCTATGATCGGAATGACCGGATCCGGAGGCGACCGTCATGGATGCTCAGCGTTGGGAAACGATTCAAGACCTGTTCGACCGTGCGATCGAGCGGCCGGAGAGCGCGCGCATGCCCTTTCTCGATGCCGCGTGTGGCGACGATATCGATCTCCGAATGGAAGTCGAGTCCCTTCTCCGTGCCCACGCTGCGACGGGTCCGCTCGACCGTCTTGCCCGCGACCTGATGGGCTCGTGGTCCGCCTCGCTGGAGGGTGCGTCTCGAGAAGGGGACCGCGTCGGGCCGTACCGCATCGTGCGTGAAATTGGCCGCGGAGGAATGGGAACCGTCTACCTCGCCGAGCGAGACGACGGAACGTACGAGCAGCGCGTCGCCCTGAAGGTCGTCCGCTATCGGCTTGCGGGAGAGGACCTGCTGATTCGGTTTCTGAACGAACGCCAGATCCTTGCTCGTCTTCAACACCCGAACATCGCGCGGCTCCTCGACGGCGGGGTGACGGACGACGGTCTCCCATACTTTGCAATGGAATACGTAAACGGGCAGGCGGTCGACACCTACTGCGACACCCGGCGGCTTTCCCTCCCCGAGCGGATCCGGCTCTTCATTACGATCTGCCGCACGGTCAGCCACGCGCACCAGAACCTGATCGTCCATCGCGACCTCAAGCCGGCAAACCTGCTGGTCGCGGACGACGGCGCCGTCCGACTGCTGGACTTCGGCATTGCCAAGCTGCTTGAGGAGGCCGGGCCGGAGCACGACGCTACGCGAACGGGGATGGCTGTCATGACGCCGGAGTACGCCAGCCCCGAGCAGATCCGGAGCGAGCCCGTGACGACGGCCACCGATGTGTACGCCCTCGGCGTGCTACTGTATGAACTTCTCAGCGGCTGCCGGCCCTATGACCTAAACGACGCGACGCCGGCCGACCTCGAACGGATCGTCTGCGACCGCGCACCGGTCGCCCCGGGCGACAGGCTCGCGGAGACGGCCGGCGACGCTTCGATTCAGCAGGCAAGCGCCCGCGCGACGACACCGGACGGGCTCCGTCGGCAGCTAACCGGGGACCTCGACACGATCATCCTGAAGGCCCTTCGTAAGGATCCGGGCCGGCGGTACGCGTCGGCCGATGCGCTGGCAGAGGACCTCCAACGGCACCTGGACGGGTTGCCGGTCCGTGCCCGACCGGATACCGCACTGTATCGCGCCGGGAAGTTCATCCGACGTCACCGGATAGGCGTTTCTGCCGGCGCGCTGGTCATCCTCGCTCTGATCGGGGGACTCAGCATCGCAATGTGGCAGGCACGCGTCGCGGCCGGTGAGCGCGATATCGCGAGGAAAGAAACCGAGCGAGCCGAACGCATCTCTGGCTTTCTCGTGGATATCTTCCGCGCGCCCGACCCCAGCCGATCGCTTGGCGACACCCTCACGGCCTTCGATCTCCTCCGGCGCGGGGAGGAGAAGTTGAACGATGGTCTGGCCGACCAGCCGCTGACGCGCGCAGACCTTCTGGGTGTGCTCGGGGAGACGCACACCTCCCACGGCAGCTACGCCGATGCGTCGCGCCTCCTCGACACGGCACTTAGCCTGCAACGCCACCACGGGGCACCCATTGCGGAACGATCGCGGACGCTCCGCTCGCTCGCAAAGGCCAATGTTCTCGGTGGGCGCCTTGAGCGGGCGGAGTTGCTGTACCGTGACGGTCTGTCGATCCTTCGCTCGTCCCCGACCGCCGACTCGCTCGACGTAGCCACCACCCTGTCCGACCTCGGCAGCCTGCACCTGGAGCAGGGAGCCTACGACCGGGCCGAGGCGCGCCTCCTTCAGGCGATGACCGTGCTTGACTCCTCGAAAGATGCGGATTCAGTAGCCGTCCAGACGACTCGGCTTTCGACACTGCAGCACCTGGCGCTCCTGCATCAGGAAACCGGTCGACTGCAGGAGGCGGTGCCTGTCTTTGACCAGCTCCTGACCATCCAGCGTGAGCGGCTTCCGACCCCGCACCCGGCCTTAGCGCTCCTCCTCAACGACTTCGGGATGACGCTTCACCGGCTGGGAGACCTCGACCGGGCCGAAGCATTGCTGACCGAGGCCATTCAGATGCAGCGCGACCTCTTCGATGGCGACCATCCGCAGCTTGTTTTTGCGCTGAGCAATCTGGCCGCAGTCGTTGACGACACAAATCTCCCGCTGGCCGACTCGCTGACGGCCGAGGCTCTAGCCATGGCAGAGCGCGTGCTGGAACCGAACAACCCGGTGATAGCAACCAGCCTCGCATTGCGCGCACAGGTCGTCCACAAGACCGGCCGTCTCGAGCAGGCGGACACGCTGTTCATCCGCGCCATCGACGCGGCCCACCGCGCGTTTCCGCCCGGGCACCCTCGCATCGGGTGGGCCACGGTCGGCCATGCACGAGTTCTGGCCGAATGCGGCCGACACTCCGAGGCGATTCCGGCCTTTCGCGAGGGGACGGCCATCCTGACCGGCGCCTTCGATTCGACCCACCCCCTCGTCCTTCGTGCCCGGCGATGGCATGCGCAAGCGCTGGCGCAATCGGGGGCGCTCCGTGAAGCCACCTCCCTGCTGGAGCAGCAACTCCGGGTGCTGTCCGACCGGGCCGGCGACGGCGACCCCCGAACCCTGGCGACCAGGCGCCTGCTGGCCGACCTCAAGAGCGGTAACGAATGAAAATCGTCAGCCACGGCCTTGCAGGGGATCACCGCAAATGCACGTCCGCTGGCCGGGCTCTCCATGCGTCGATACGGAAGGGAAGCAGCATCTTTCGTCGTTCACCATTATCCTTGGGTCGAAACCGCCCGGCCTTGATCCCCAATTCGCCGCCGTCGGCATGATGCGAACGGTCCTGCTTTCCCTCGGCCTTACCACCGTCCTTTTCCTCTTCCCCGCCTGCTCCGCCTCATCGCCCGATGCTCCTGCCGTGCTCGGATCAACAACAATGGATGGAAGCGGTACCCCGAACGGTCGCACAAATCCGTCAAACGCCATGGAGCTACCGGGCGTGAGCGACGACCCCAACTATGGCACCACGAGGGAGAACCCGATCAAAGTCGGAGGAAGCAGTAAGGATCAGGTACTGTACCTGAATGCACTCCGCGGTCCGAACGGAGAACCCATTCGCTACGAGCGACAGGGACACTGCTGTCCGTACCAGACGAAAAACGGCATCATGGGAACCGGCATGTTGGACGTGTATGCAGTCACATACACAGGCCTGGACGAGCCGAACATCCTTTACCTCACCTTCTACGATTACGAGCAACCGATGGCGCCCGCCGGCTATTCGTACGTCGGACAGGACGCCCCGTAATCCGCCCACGTGACGTATCACCGCAACCCATCAACACATGCACATTACCGGCAACTTCGAGATTACCTCATGGGAGGAAGATGCCTACGCCGAGGTCGGTGACCACGGCAAGATGACCCGTGCGGCCGTCGTTCAGGACTTCTCCGGCGACTTCGAGGGCGATGGCCAGGTGGAATATTTAATGGCCTATTCGGACGAAGCCACTGCCCGCTTCGTCGGGCAGCAGTGGCTGAACGGAGACATCGGCGATCGGTCCGGCAGTCTCGTCCTGCAGATCAGCGGCACGTTCGACGGGGAGACCGCGCAGGCCACCTGGACGGTCGTTGAGGGCACCGGCACGGGGGACTTCCGAGACGTAACGGGGCAGGGCGGCTTCTCCGCCCCGCTCGGAGAGGATGCATCGTATGCACTCGATCTCTCGCTGGACGCGTCGTGACGCGGCGGTCTCCACGCCGTTCGGACCGGCCGGATCGCATCGGTACTGCGACGATACAACCTGTGATCGCGACGCTTTTTCCGACAGCCCATCGCCATGTCCATCGAGCCGATCGCCGTCCCCGTTTACACCTGGGATCTCTTCACGCCGTCGGATGACAGGGACCGGTTCGCCGCCTGCAGGGCCTGCGACCGACCCATCCAAGAAGAAGCGCCACGGTACGTGATCGAGCGGGCGTTCACCCGAACGGCCCCGGGCGAACCTGCGGAGGTCGCCTACGAGTTTGCCGTATGCGAGTCGTGCTTGGCCGACCAGGACGCGTCGTACTCGCAGAAGTCGCAGGAGCACATCGCGCGGTTCTACTCGGATGTGATTGACCTCAACGTGCGGGGGGAGCAGCTCCTCTCCACCGTCGGGGACGAGGGCACGCCGGACATCGAGACGTGGATGGACCGGTGTGCCGTGACGGGCACCCCCGTCGCCGATGCCACCTACTTCCGCGTGATGGCGTATGCGTTCGGCCGGTGGCTCCTCCTCGCCGGGATGCCGGCTGTCCTGACGCGTCCGGCGCTGGAGCGCCTGGAGGGCGGGCTGTCGAACACGACCCGCGAGCGCGCCCTGGCGTTTGCCGAAGCCGACCTCGCCGTTCCATCCGATGCGTCCGGCATCCCGGCGGCCATTTAGCGCCCGTCCGGCGCCCCCCGGGGCGACGAATCGCCTCCCGATGGCGCCTTCTACCTCTCGGGCAACCGGATGCGAGCATGGACGGGCCGGTGATCCGTGTAGGGATAGCTCTCGCCCACTGTGCCGGACACCACCTCCCATTCCGGTCCGACCAGAATATGATCGATGCCGACGAGCGGCGAGCGAGAGGGGTACGTCGCGCGCCACCCGGTAGCGGCTTCCTGCAGTACGTTCTTCATCCCCTCTGCGATATGCCGGTACTCCCAGTGGTGCACGGTGCTGTTGAAGTCGCCCGTCACGATGACCGGCGACATTTCTTGCTCGATCGCCGCACGGATCACCCGGGCCTCCTCCGCCCGGCGCAACGTCGCCGCCCGGTATGCCGCCAGATACGGTCCCCACGTGCCGGGCGACAGCCACTGAAAGCCGGTTTCGCGCCACGGCTTGCGCTTGCTCACCGTGTAGAGGTGCAGGTTGTACAGGACGACGCGCTGACCCTTCCAGGAGAAGGTCACCCGGCTCGCCGGCGCCACACGACCCCGTTCGATCGACTCCTTTTCGCCCACCAGCGTGAGGGAATCGAGCGTGAGCTGCGCGACCACGGGCTGTGACAGGCGAACGCCGGCCGGAAAATGAGTCGGCGCCCGAAACGGGCGGGACCGGACGAGCGCGTAGAGATGGGGTGCCGTGTAGCGTTCGTACAGCGATCCACGGTCGGTGTGAACGTACGCGTTCGCCTCCTGTAGCGCGAGGATATCCGGGTTGGCGCGATCGACCACGGCAACGAAGGCATCCGCGAGCTCACTTCGACTCGGCCCGTGTGTGGGCGCATTGAACGAGGTGAGCGCCAGATCGCCCGGACGGACAGTCTGCGGCTCGCTCCATACCGTCGGTCCAAACCGAACGCCGATCATCGCGAGGACGGCCATGGCGATGAGTAGCCGGCGCCCCATCCGCTGGCGAATGGCAACGAGAGCCTGAACGACGGCCAACGGGAGCAGCAACAGGCTGACGTAGGGGAGCAGAACCGCGAAGGGGCTGGTCCACCAGAAGGACGACGGCGGAAGGTACGCCGTCGCGTATCCGAGAAGGAAGAACCCGAGCAGGACGGCCGACAGAATCAGCGTCGCACCCCGCCGAACCGTCTGGACAATCGCCTCCAGAAGCCCGCCGAAGGTGAATGCCCGGCGGATGTCGACGTCGGTGGGCATGTCGCTGACAGGGTCGTGCTCGTGATCGGGACGCACCGCCTGACTACAGTGCTCGATGCGGGAACGTGATGCGCGGATCGTCAGGCCGGCTGGGACTGGGCCTCTGTGCGGTCGACCGACGCCTCCGGGGCCGGCGTTCGTGACGCGGCGCCCGGCGATGTACGACGCCGTCGGGTGCCCATGGCGGCCGCCTCCACCTCCTGAATGAAGCGATCACGCCCGTCACGGAGCCAGGCCCGGTATGTCTCGGTTCGAGCCGGATCGACGGCTCCGGTCCGGAGGTGGTCCGACAGGCACGAGAGATCGAACGTCTCTGTCCGGACGCCCGCCCCCGCGCGGACGGTGTCGAAGGCATTGCACCACTGTTCGAAGTGACCCTCTACCGGGACGACCTGCACGGGCTTGCCGAGGTACATGGCTTCGGCGACGGACTCGAACCCGGCCGTCGACACGAGACCGCGGCAGCGGGCCATCATCGCGAGGAATTTGCGGCCGTCCAGCTGATGGAAGGTTAGTGTATCGTCGTAGTGTTCGACCGTCGCCGCACCGGGCCGGTCCCAGAAGCAGTGAAGCCGGACCTCCGGATGCGCCTCATGCCACTGGATGACCTGATCTGCATAGCCGCGATTGACGAGGTAGACGAGGAAAAATGGCTCGGTGCGGCCGAGAGGCTGCTGAAACAGCTCGTCTCGCAGAAGCGGCGGGACGACGTGCACGTTCTTTCCGAGGACGGTCTGTGTATCCTCGACCGGGTACAGCGACAGCGCAAGGCACCGGTCTGCCCGCCAGGCCGTGGACCGTGCAAATGCGCGCGCCATCCATCGGCTCAAGCGGCGACCCGGAGGAAACCGATACCCCGCGTGTAGAAACATGTACTGGTGAGCAACGCAGACGAGCGGCGGGTCGGGAGCGTGGCGGAGGTACGTCCACCCCGCCATCGGCTCGAAGAAATTGACGACGACGTCCGGCTCATGAGCCCGGATCCGATCGCGAAGCGACCGGAGTTCGCGGTAGAGGCACCTCGCATCCCGGATGCCGCGGAGTGCCGTCGCCATCGGTCGCACAGAGCGCTCGTCCTCGTCTGCTACAAAGTTCGGGCTTTGAACGAACGAGATCGGCACATCCAGTCGCTCGCGCACGAAGGCCGGCACGTCCCGCCGATCGCTCCGGCCCATGATGACACCGGTGACGGTGTGACCGGCCGCACGGAGGAGGCGACGGAAGGCGAGGGCCTGCGTCATGTGGCCGCGTCCCTCACCCTGAACGATAAATAAACAGCGTAGCGACATGCTCCACGCATTCTGGACAGGTCGTCGGGATCGAACCGTACACGAATCACCCGTCCGAGTTGCACGCGGCGGCTGTCGGATCTTTTGCCGCGACCCTGATCCGGCCAGATCGGCGTCCTACTCCATGATCTGCAGTCCGGGATACTCGCTCCCTCCGTTCCCGAGAAAAGACCAGGAGACGGCCCAGTTTTCGTTCGGGCCGAACGCACCGATGTACGAGACGTCTTCAAAGAAGGACGACGGAACGGGGGCGAGATCCGACGACGTCGCATCGCGAGCAGCGCGCGGGTCAAGCCGGCTGATCATACCGTAACTGTCGCGCGATAGGGTGGCTACCGGAGAAAGAGACACGATCGTATTCTCCGTTTCGAGACGCTTTGCAAGCAGATCGGCAAACGGTCCCTCGTTCGCGACAAGACCGCCGAAGCTGGACCCTGCGCCAGCAACGAACGTGCCGCCGATCTCGTGGAACAGGTTGTTCTGAATCTGCAGGTCGCCCGCTTCGAATCGCGCGCGGCTGTCACCCTGATTCTCCCCGGGCACATCTTCGATATAAACCGCTTTCCCCGGAAAACTGGCAACAATGGAATTGAAATACGATCCGGCGAAGTTATCGCGGATGTGAAGCGCGGTGGATCCCGCCCCGTCGAGACCGGACCCGACGTACGTCATGTTGTAGAGCGTCGGCGATGCGTAGGGCGTGCTGTCTTCCCC
>NZ_DAXETW010000121.1:0-48853 GCF_051155795.1 Longibacter sp. | reverse complement strand
CCGTCCGCGTGGACGACCTACAAGTTCGGCGGCTCGAGCCTTGCCGACCCGACCTGCGTCCGGCGCGTCCTCGACATCGTTGCCAATCGTCCCGACGGCGAGGGGTCGCTGGCTATGGTCGTGTCGGCCATGAAGGGCGTCACCGATCGCCTGCTGAATCTCGCGACGCAGGCGCCGGACGGCGAGGCATTTGAGGAGGACCTGGCGGCGCTCCGACGCGATCAGCGGGAGGCGGTCACCGAGCTACTCGCCGTGGACCAGGCCGCGCCGCTCCTCCGGCAGCTCGATGCCGACATTGACGACCTCACGGACGTCCTGCGAGCGACGCGCCTGATGCAGACGGCGCCCGAGACGGTGCGCGACCTGGTAGCAGGCTACGGCGAGATCTGGTCGGCCCGGATGCTGGCGCAGTGTCTCCGTGCAGAGGGCCACGACGCCCGGTTCGTCGACGCGCGGGAGGTGATCACCGTCACCCACGGCCAGCTCGGGCCGGTCATCGACTGGGACCGCACCCGCCAGCGGTTCGAACAGGTACGGGCTGGACTCTCGGATGAGGCCGGCGACCCGGACATCCTCGTGATCACCGGATTCATCGCGAAGACGCCTGAAAACGTGCCGACTACACTCGGCCGGAACGGCAGCGACTTCTCCGGTGCCATTTTCGCTGCGCTTCTTGACGCCGAAGAGCTTCAGATCTGGAGCGACGTTAACGGCGTAATGAGCGCCGATCCGCGGTATGTCCCGGATGCGCAGCAGCTGAAGTCGCTGTCGTACGCGGAGGCGATGGAGATGGCGTACTTCGGTGCGCGGATCATTCATCCCCGTACCCTGCAACCGGTGCTGGACCACGACATCCCGGTCACGATCCGTAACACGTTCCGATCCGACCAGCCCGGGACGCGGATCCATCTGGACGGGTCGGCAGGCGACAACGGAGTTGACGACGCCGTCAAGGGGTTTTCAACGGTCGATGATGTCGCGCTGCTGAATCTGGAGGGAACCGGCATGATCGGGGTGCCGGGCATCGCCCGACGTCTCTTCGCTGCGCTGGAGGATGCGGACATTTCCGTGATCGTGATCTCGCAGGGCAGCTCCGAGCATTCGATTTGCTTCGCGGTGCCGGAAGGGCAGGCCGAGCGGGCGCGTCAGGTGACGGAGCAGGCCTTCTATGCCGAGCGGCATCAGGGGCAGGTGCAGGACGTCGAGGTCACCCGCAACTGCAGCATTCTCGCCGTTGTGGGAGATGGCATGTCCGGCACGCCCGGTGTTGCGTCTACGTTCTTTGGCGCGCTCGGCAAGGCCGGGGTGAATGTGCGGGCGATTGCGCAGGGAGCGTCCGAGCGCAACATTTCTGCTGTGGTCGACGGGTCCGATGCGCAGCGGGCCCTTCGCGCGGCCCACGCGGGGTTCTATCTGTCCGCGCAGACGCTGTCGGTGGGCATTGTCGGGGTCGGGAACGTCGGCGCGGCACTACTGGACCAGCTTGCCGCACAGGTCGACCGGCTGCGCACCGAGCGTCGTATCGACGTCCGGATCCGGGGGATCGCCAACACGTCCGGCGTTCTCCTCGATGAGCACAGCATCGACCTTCAGAACTGGCGCCAGGCGCTCGGAGACGTGATCGCCGCGCCGGACCTGGATGCGTTCATCGATCACGTGCGGACGGATTACCACCCGCACACGGCGATCGTCGATTGTACAGCGAGCCGGACGGTGGCCCGCAAGTATACCGAATGGCTCGAGCGGGGCATCCACGTCGTGACGCCGAATAAGCTGGCCAACACGGCGTCGTGGGATCAGTACCGGCGTCTTCAACACCTGACGCGCGGTGCGAACCCGCGCTACCTCTACGAAACGACGGTCGGAGCCGGACTTCCGATTCTTCAGACCCTCCACAACCTCGTTGAAACCGGTGACCGCGTCCATCGGATCGAGGGGATACTCTCAGGCACCCTGTCGTACCTCTTCAACGCGTTCGACGGGAGCCAGACGTTCTCCTCGATTCTTCGGCAGGCCAAGGAGGCCGGTTTCACCGAGCCCGATCCCCGCGACGATCTCTCCGGGATGGACGTGGCACGGAAGGTGGTAATTCTCGCACGGGAAATGGGGTTGCCGCTGGACCTGAGCGACGTCTCGGTCGACGGTCTCGTCCCGGATGCGCTCCGGGATGGGGATGTCGCGTCCTTTCTCGAGCGGCTGCCCGAGCACGACGACCGTATGACCGACATTCTCCGCACGGCGCAGGCGGCCGGAGAGGTGCTGCGCTTCGTCGGTAGTGTGGACCGGGACGGGGAGGCACACGTGCAGCTTCGCCGCTACCCCCAGGATCACGCGTTTGCTCGCATCAACCACACAGATAACATCGTGCGATTCCAGACGGACCGGTATAGCAAGAATCCTCTCATCGTTCAGGGACCCGGCGCCGGCCCGCAGGTAACAGCCGCCGGCGTGTTTGCCGACCTGCTTCGCCTGATCGCGTAAGCCGTCCGGTGGCCCACCCGGCTCGTCTGTAGATCGAGTGCGCAGATCGAGTGCACAGATCGAGGGCGCGCCGCCGATTAATTCTTCGCACCGTCTTTCGTCGCTTCTACGATCCGTCCTGCTCCATGTCGCGATCCCCGTCCGCACCAGCGTCGTCCCTGAACTCGTCGGGTACATCGGAGGTGTGCTCCGTCGACGGGGACGAAGCGACCGTCTATGCGCCGTCGTCGATTGGCAACGTGGCCGTTGGATACGATGTCCTCGGTTGCATTGCAGATGTCGCCGGGGATCGGGTCACGGTCCGGCGTATCGATGAGCCGATCGTTCGCATCGCAGGGATCGAGGGGACGGTGACCGATCTTCCGACGGCGCCGGAGAAGAATACGGCGACGGCCGGTCTCCTCCGGATGATTGATGACCTGAGCCTGGGTTTCGGCTTTGATGTCCATCTAGAGAAAGGCATCCCGCTCGGGTCCGGAATGGGCGGATCCGCGGCATCGGCCGTTGGCTCGGCCTTCGCGGCGAATGCCCTCCTGGACGAGCCGCTCCCCGTGGACCGCGTGTTCACGTATGCGCTCATCGGCGAGGCCGTCGCCAGCGGCGCCATTCACCCCGACAACGTCGCGCCGTGTCTGTATGGCGGCGTCGTCCTGACACGGTCCGTCGACCCGCCAGATGTGATTCATCTGCCCGTGCCCGAGACGGTGCGGTGCGTCCTCGTGCATCCTGACCGGACGGTCGCCACGCGGGATGCCCGGGCGCGACTGCCGGAGCGACTTCCATACGACGACATCGTGCAGCAGACCGCACATATTGCCTCGTTTGTCGCGGGATGCTACCAGGGTGACATAGATCTCATTGGCCGGTCGCTGCGGGACTTCATCGTGGAGCCATACCGGGCGGAGCTCGTACCGGGTTTTTCGTCGGTGAAACGTGCTGCCATGGAGGCGGGCGCGTTAGGCTGCTCGCTCTCCGGTGCGGGCCCCGCATGCTTCGCGTGGGCGCGGGCCGGTGAAGCGGAGGCCGTCCGGGACGTCATGGTCGACGCGTTTACCGCGCGAGACATCCCGGCGAACGCGTGGGTCGTACGTACGGACACCCCTGGCGCGCGACTCGTGTAGGTCGGTGGACCGCACTGCAACGCATCATCCGTCGCGGACCGGTCGCGGGCGAAAGGCTCCTGTGAGAGCGCACGTTTCCGTGGTGAGCGTTTCGCTTTTATTCCGCTCGACTCTCACGCCGGTTCAATCGGTACAGTCCGAGCCCAAGGCCGGCGACCGCGAGGAGGGGCAGCCAGTCGTCGATGGGGACGGGATCGGGAACGGAACAGTCGTTTGAGACCGCGCAGGTCTCCTGACATCCCGGTAGCGATGGGTCGTTGCTGCATTGTCCCGGAGGTGGGGTGGGGTTATCACAACTGCCAGCCCACGGGACATTGCATCTACCCATTGGAACAGGATCGACAGATCCCCAACGTTGAGTATTAGGGTCTCCGTTTGACGGACGTGATGACGACCGGCGGGAACGTCTACTGGGTCGGTCAACACGCTGCGATTGCGATGGCTCCGCCCACGACGGTAGCCCACTGTTCCCGGGATCGTACTGCGCGACGGCGTCCGCAGGGTTGCACAGGAAGAGGGTAAGACCGATTACAACCAGTATCGAGAATGTACGCATGGCGGTTTCCCACAAAGCCACAGAGCGGATCGTTGACGAAAAGAAACACCCGCTTGCGAGAAAAGATCACTGGCTTGTACGACAAAAGATGAAAGAGTCGTCATCTCTCCGGTGATTGGCGGATAATGCCTCAAGAGGCCATTTTATCTTCATATTCCACAGGGTGTGCGTGGCCTCTGGGCGTTGACGAAAAGAAAATTTTAAGATGCATTCCGCCGGGTCCGATCTTTTTCACGCCCCCTATCCGACTGTTGGCCACCTCGTCGACCTTAACCGTCAGGCGGGGACCTGGCAGGCTGATGGGAGCCACGAGATTTGAGGATCAGCGTGTAGGTACCGTGTTTGCCCACCCTCACCCGGCAGACGGGCCGCCGCTGCGCAAACTCTCCGTCCCGTTCGTACGTTACCGTGCACGACGTTCACCCGCGTTCCGACCGACCGTCTGTCCATGAAATACGTTTCGACCCGCAACAGCGATCACAGCGTCTCCCTGTCGGATGCCCTGCAGGATGGTCTGGCACCGGACGGCGGGCTGTACGTCCCGCGTGCCTTTCCGACGATTCCGCCGGAGGTGTTCGAAGACTGCACAACGGCTGAATCGATCGCGGAGCGCATGCTGGAGCCGTTCTTCGACGGCGACGTTCTCGCGCCGGAGGTGCCGGGTATCGTCTCGGACATGTACGGCTTCTCGGTGCCGCTGAAGGACGTTAATCGGCGGACGCGTGTCCTCGAACTCTTCCACGGACCGACGGCCGCCTTCAAGGATGTCGGGGCGCGGTTCCTGGCCAGTTCACTGTCCCGGCTGAACCGGACGGCGACAGAGCCGCTCACCATTCTCGTGGCCACCTCCGGCGATACCGGGGCGGCTGTCGCCGCAGCGTTCTGGAAGAAGCCGAATGTAGAGGTCGTCGTGCTGTATCCGAAAGGACGCGTATCCGACCGGCAGGAAAAGCAGCTCACGGGCTGGGGGGCGAATGTGCAGACGATCGCCGTCCGGGGCGTATTCGACGACTGCCAGCGTCTGGTCAAGGCTGCCTTTCAGAACGACACGTGGCAGAACCGGAAGCGGCTGTCCTCGGCCAACAGCATCAACATCGGTCGGCTGCTCCCGCAGATGACGTATTACGCCGTCGCAAGCCTCCGTATCTGGCGAGAGACGGGCGACCAGGCCAACTTCATCGTGCCCTCCGGCAATCTCGGGAATGCCCTCGCCTGCGTGTACGCACGGAAGAGCGGGCTCCCGATCGGGGAGGTCGTGCTCGCGACGAATGCGAATCGGCCTGTGACCGCCTTTTTCGAAAGCGGGGAGTGGGAGCCGATGGAGACGGTCGAGACGCTCGCAACCGCCATGGACGTGGGGAATCCCAGTAACATGGAGCGGCTGCGTCACCTGTATCCGTCGGTCGACGCCCTGCGATCCTCGATCTCGGCCGCTCGTGTGACGGACGAGGTCATCCGACAACGCATCGCGGCGGGCGAAAACGACTGGGGCGAGATCTGGTGTCCGCATACGGCGACAGCCGTGGAAGTCCGGGAAAAGATGCTGGCGTCGGGCGACGACCGTCCCTGGGTCATCGTGGCGACGGCTCATCCCGCCAAGTTCGACGACATCGTCGATTCGCTGGTCGGCCGCGAGGTACCGGTCCCGGAGGCGCTTGCGGAGGTCATGGAGCGGTCCAGGCCGGCGCCGCAAATCCCGCCGTCGCTCGATGCTCTGGCGGATCAAGTCCTGGACGCGCAGGCGCCGGCTGCTTGACGCATCCGTCCGGCTTCGGCAGCGGGCTCGGATGCTCGCCATTTCCCGACGGCGCGAATGACCCGCACCTCGCCGTTCCGAACCCGTTCATTCCCCGGAATCACTTACCCTGTGTCCCATGTGTACGCGTAGCTTTCTCTTGCTCGCCCTCTCGCTCTTGCTGACGGCGGCCACTGGTTGCGACGACCGGAAGGAGGACGTGTCGGCCCCCGATGGGGAATCGGCCGAGCCTGCGGCAGAAACGGTGTCGGTGGCGGACGGCGCGGACCTGGTTGGGCCCGTTTGGCGACTCGTCCGCTTTCAAGACGGCCGGGTCGCACGCGACACCCTCGAGGACGTCCGCGTGACGGCACAATTCCGTCCCGATGGCAAGGTCGCCGGCCGCGGCGGTTGCAACCGGTATTCCGGCGGGTACGAGGTCTCGGGCGACACGCTCACCGTTGGCGCGATCGCCTCCACGAAGCGGGCGTGCATGGGCCCGGCGATGGACGTGGAGAATCGGTACTTCGCGACGCTCCGGGACATCCGTTCGCATGCGCTGGATGCTGGACGCCTGGATCTCTACGACGAGGAGGGGACCCGGCGACTGACGTTTCACGCTGCCGATGCGGCTCCGGGCCAGGGCATCGATGCGGACCCCGGGTCGAAGGCCGCGGCGGTGTCAGAACCGGACGAAGCGTTTGAGGCGCTGGGTCAGGAGCCGGGATGGCGGGCGGTTGTGACGCGCGACACGATCCGGTATGAGGGCAATTACGGAGAAACGATCGTCGTTTTTCCCACCCCGACGGCGCACACGACCCCCGCGGGCGTCGTTGCGTACGACACGACGGCGAATGATCACACCCTCCGCCTCGTGATTCGGGAGGACGCCTGCACGGATGCGATGAGCGGCAAGCCGTTCTCTCACTCCGTTACCGTTACCGTCGACGGCGAGATGTATCGCGGATGCGGAGAACCGGTCTCCCTCACGAGCCTGACGCGGGACAAGTGATTTCGCTTCCCTATCGCCGGCTACGCCATGCCCGCCGCCGGCGTAATAAAAAACGCCCTGCACCGTCGTTGTGGTAGGTGCAGGGCGCAGTCGTTGTGCGGCCATCGTTCTCGATGACCCGGTATGAGGTTAACCGTTAGCCGGTCGACTCCGGGTTCAGAATGTCGTCGATTCGGGCAAGCACGTCCTGGTAGTGCTGCTCAGTCGCTGTATCGTTGCTGCGACGGAGCGCACGCTGGACGTCGTCCTGTAGGGCTTCGAGCTGGCCGCGGACCGCTGCGCGGATGTCCGATTGCTCGACCGTTACCGGCGTGAGCTGCACGTAATCAGCGTATGCGTCCGGGATGTCGGGGGTGTCTACCGTCTCCGTCATGAGGCTACCCATTTCCTCGAGGTAGCCGCGCTGGAGGTTGCGGCGGAATGCTCCGACGTCGGAGCCGGAGTCGACTTCCGTCCAGACTCCGGTGCGAAGATCCGAGAGCATGTCGTTTAGCCCGTAGGCATCATCCGTTTCGGCGAGGGCGTCGGTCTCGATAAGGCGCGCCATCCGGCGGGGTTCGAGCATCATCTCGACGACGTTCATCTGCGCGTCGCGGATGCGATCCACGGCACCAGCGTGTTCGATGCGACGGAGAATGCTCGTCTCCAGCATCCAGGAGGGGGTTTGAAGGCCTTCTTCCACGAGAAACGACATGGCTTCGCGCTGCCGGTCGCCCGGGACGGGCTCGAAGACGACGCCATCCTGCGTGTACGTCTTTGGCGTATCGTAGACGCCGCCGACGTAGCTTCCGACGTGGCCCATATAGCGCCCCCACTGGTTGAGGACCGCTCCGTAGAGTTCTTCGAGCGTGGCGAAGTCGGCGCCGTCCTTCCGGGTCCATTCGATCAGGTTCGGGAGAATGCGCTTCAGGTTGGCGATGCCGAGGCGGCTTGCCTCGACGGCATCATTGGTGAGGTCCTCGTTCTGCGAACGGGGATCCACCTTCGTGAGCGTCTGACGACCGTAGAAATAGACCGGGTCGCCGGCCTTTTCCCGGATACGGTCATCCCACTTCTGCGCGTCGGCCTCACGGTCGTCAATGCCAAGGTCGCGATAGCCGAACTCCACAGACCACTTGTCGTACTCGCCGACCTTCGGGCCGAACTGCGTGACGCCATCGCCCGGCTGTGCGACGTAGTTGAAGCGGGCATAGTCCATGATCGACGGTGCCGTACCGTGCGTGGACGTGTACGAGGGAGAGCGGAGGCTGTCGACCGGGACGGCGTAGCTTGAGCCCCAGTTGTGCGGCAGACCGATCGTGTGCCCGACCTCGTGCGCCGACACGAAGCGGATGAGCTGCCCCATCACGTCCTCGTCGAAGTTGCGGCCGCGGGCGGACGGGTTGACGGCGGCGGTCTGCACGAGGTACCAGTTCCGCAGCAGGTTCATCACGTTGTGGTACCAGCCGATGTCGCTTTCCAGGATTTCACCGGAGCGCGGGTCGTGCACGTGCGGACCGTACGCGTTCTGCGTCTCCGACGCGAAGTAGCGGATGGTCGAGTATCGAACGTCGTCCGGGTCGAAGTCGGGGTCCTCCTCTGCGGTGGGCGGGTCTTTCGCGATAATAGCGTTCTTGAATCCCGCGCGCTCGAACGCTTTCTGCCAGTCTTCCACGCCCTGCTTCAGGTATGGCCGCCATTTCTCCGGGGTGGCCGGGTCGATGTAGTAAACGATCGGCTCGACCGGTTCCACCAGCTCGCCGTTAGCGTAGGCTTCCGGATCGGACGGCTCCAGGCGCCAGCGTGTGATCACGCACTCCTCGGCGGCTTTCTGCTCATCCGAGCTGTAATCCGTGCGCTCAATCGAGAAATACCCGACACGGTCGTCGCACAGGCGCGGCTGCATCGGCTCTTCGGGGAGGAGCACGAACGAGTGGTTCATGGCCACGCTCAGCGTCCCCGTCGACTCGTTCGACGGCGGATTCTGGGCCTGGTAGGTCAGGACGGTCTCGACATCCGTGTTTTCCGGAAAGCTCTTCACGCCGGTAATGAACGACCGGCTCGCGTCGAGGCGGCGGACCTTGTACTGCTGTCGTGCCTCCTGGGGCAGACCGAGGGCCGGAACGTCGCTCGCGAAGAGATCGGTGGCGTCGATCACGACGCCGGTGCTGTCCTTCGTCAGCGCTTTTACATCGAAGGACTGGATGATCGGCTCGAAGTTCGAATTCTGAACCGCCCGGTAGACGGGGTCCTCTTCGTCGGCGATATTCTCGTAGCTGACAACACGAAGCAGCACCTTGTCGCCGCGCCGCTGCCACCGCAAGACCTGCGTGTTGACCTTCTCGCCTCCGTAGGCGAGTCCGTCCGGGGCCTGCGAAGCCCGCGAGATTGTCAGTATTTCGCGGTCGAGAATCGAGTCCGGGAGGGAGAGGAAGAGCTTTTCCTCATCGAAGTGCGTTGTCATCAACCCTTCGGTGGTCTCCGCGTCGTCGGGAACGACCTCGGAAAAGGGTTTCATGTCGTCCGGGTCGGACGAGGCGGCCGCGGCCGCTTTCTTCGAGGAGGCGTCGGACACCGATCCGGCACCGGCACAGCCCGATATCACGAGCAGACAGGCGCACAGCACGGCGAGTGAGGAGATCGTGCGTTGCACAGGAGGTTGGGGACTGGAGAGGAGTGGTTTGAAAGGCGCACCGACAAGACAGTCGGTACGAGTAAGGGTAACAGGTATGACGTAGAGATGGAAACCGCGCATTTCCGGAAACCGACCGTCCACGACATGGCTCGTAACGGAGATGGAATGTCCGGGTGAGGCTGCGCATTCCATCAAGGAGGCCGGCGCGTGCAGCGCGCGCTGATAGGGTCGAATCTTGACGCCGCGTTTGGTATGCTGCAGGCCCGCCGTTGCGCATCGAATCCCTCTCGCCTGTATGTCTACCTCTTTTTCCCTTCGCGGGCACGTCGTCGATCTCCACAACCGCGACATTCAGCCGTCGGTCGTACACGTTAAGGATGGCCGGATTGTCCGGATCGACGATGTCGACGGGCGCGTGCCGGATCGCTACATCCTGCCGGGATTCGTCGACGCACATGTCCACGTCGAAAGCTCGATGCTGACGCCGTCGGAGTTTGCCCGGGCGGTCGTGACTCACGGCACGGTGGCGACGGTAAGCGACCCGCACGAAATCGCCAACGTGCTCGGTGTGTCGGGCGTTGACTACATGTTATCGGACGGCGCGGACGTGCCGTTCACGTTCGCCTTCGGCGCCCCGTCTTGCGTACCGGCCACCCCGTTCGAGACCAGCGGCGCAGAGCTGGACGCGGAGGCCGTCGCCAGGCTTCTCGACCGGGACGACGTCCCGTATCTGAGCGAAGTCATGAACTACCCCGGCGTCATCGACCGCACGCCGGACTTAATGTCGAAAATCGCCGCTGCGAAACGCCATGGGAAACCGGTCGACGGTCACGCGCCAGGTCTCCGGGGCGACGGCGTCCGGGCGTACGCAGGCGCCGGGGTGGAAACCGACCATGAGTGCGTTTCCATCGACGAGGCGCGGGAGAAGCTGGCTGCCGGGATGAAGATCCTGATACGAGAGGGGTCGGCAGCGAAGAACTTCGATGCGCTCATCCCGCTGATGGCGGAGGCACCGGATCGCCTCATGTTCTGCAGCGACGACAAGCACCCCGATGCCATCGTGGAGGGGCACATCGACGATCTCGTTCGGCGGGCGATCGGCCTCGGGTACGACCGATTCGACGTCCTGCGCGCAGCCTGCATCCACCCGGTTGAGCACTATGGACTGGACGTCGGCCTCCTTCGCGAAGGGGATCCGGGCGACCTGATCGTGGTCCGTGACCTGGAGACATTCGATGTGCTGGAGACCTACGTCCGGGGCGTGCGCGTCGCCTCACGGGGAGAGACCCGGATTCCACGGAAAGAGTCGCCCGTCGTCAATCGGTTTGCGGCATCCCCGGTCGAGGCGGAGGCGTTCCGTGTCGGGTTGCCGAACCCGGACCCGGACCCGTTTCGCCTGCGCGTGATCCAGGCGAGTGACAATCAGCTGGTGACAGGCGAGGGAAAGGTAGAAGCGGCGCTGCGGGATGGTGCGGTTGTAGCAGACCCGTCTCGTGACGTTCTGAAGATCGCCGTCGTGAATCGATACCGGGACGCCGATCCGGCAGTAGCATTCGTCCGCGGGTTCGGCTTACCGGAGGGGGCGATCGCCTCCAGCGTCGCGCACGATTCGCACAACATCGTCGCCGTCGGTGCGAGTGACGAGGCCCTTGCGCGCGCCGTCAACGCCGTCATCGACGCGAAAGGTGGCGTGGCTGCGGTCGGACGAGGCACGACGCGTCTCCTCCCGCTCCCGATCGCCGGCTTGATGAGCGACCGGTCCTACCCCGAGGTGCCCCGCCGCTACACGGCTCTGAGCCGCTTCGTTCAGGAGGATCTCGGCAGTCCGATGGACGCCCCGTTCATGACACTCAGTTTCATGGCGCTGCTCGTGATTCCCAAGCTAAAACTTAGCGACCAAGGCCTTTTCGACGGCGAGAGCTTTGAATTCGTCGGGTTGAGGGTTGAGGATTTACGTTGATTCGTTGGATCGTTGGATCGTTGGATCGTTGGATCGTTGGACCGTTGGATCGTTGGATCCTTCCGGCAGGGCGACGCTCTTCACGAAAGCGCGGTGCAGGGTACGGGGCTCGACGTTCACGATCCGCACGGCCGTCCGTGCCGTGAACCCTGAACTTTGAACCCTGAACCTTGAACCCTGAACGTTGAACCCCGAACGTTCACATTCGATCATATCCAATTTCTATCGGAGGGAAGAACATCGCAGCGCGCGATGCCGTAGCGACTACTTGACCTTTCACTGCTTCCGACGTCCTCCTCTCGCCCATGGCGCCGTTTAACTCGCTTCCATCGTCCCTGCCCGAGCTCGAAGAATCGGTCCTCGACTGGTGGACCGAGAACAGCATTTTCGAGAAGAGCATTACCGAGCGGGACGGACAGCCCGCCTACACGTTCTACGAGGGTCCACCGACGGCGAACGGCCATCCCGGCATTCACCATGTCATGTCACGGGCGATCAAGGACATTTTCTGCCGCTACAAGACGATGCAGGGCTTCCGGGTGGCCCGAAAGGCCGGGTGGGACACCCACGGTCTCCCGGTTGAGATCGAGGTCGAGAAGGAACTTGGCCTGCAGACGCGGGCCGATGTCGAAGAGTACGGCGTCGAAAAGTACAATGCCGCCTGCCGGGAGAGTGTCCTCAAGTATAAGGACGAGTGGGACGAACTCACGGAGCGCATGGGCTACTGGGTCGACCTCGACGACCCGTACGTCACCTACGAGACGGAATACATCGAAAGCGTTTGGTGGCTGCTAAAGCAGATTCACGACAGCGACCTGCTGTATCGCGGCAAGAAAGTGCAGTGGTACAGCCCCGGCTCGCACACCGTGCTGTCCAGCCACGAGGTGAGTCTCGGCTACGAGGAAACGCAGGACCCGAGCGTCTACATCCGTTTCTCCGTCGACGACGAGGAGGACACGTACTTCCTGGCGTGGACGACGACGCCGTGGACGCTGATCTCCAACACGGCGCTCGCCGTCGGCACGGACATCGAATATGCGAAGGTCCGCCACGACGACCCGCACCAGGGCGAGGAGTGCCTGATTCTGGCGACCGACCTGCTCGACAGGGTTCTCGATGAGGACTACGAGGTTGTCGACACCTTCCCCGGTTCCGACCTCGTGGGCCGGACGTATCAGCCCGTCTTTAGCTACTTCACTGACCAGGTGGAGAAGGGCGAGGCGTGGCGCGTCGTGCCGTCGGGCATCGTGTCGACGGACGAGGGAACCGGCGTCGTGCACATGGCGCCCGCCTACGGCGCGGATGATCACGCGGTCGCGCAGCAGGAAGGTCTGCCGCTGTTCAACCCGATCGACACCGACGGCTGCTTCACCGAAGAGGCGACGCTGGTGGCTGGAGAGTGGTTTAAGGACGCGGACAAGCAGATCACGACCGACCTGAAGGAGCGCGGACTGCTATACAAGCACGAGACGTACCTGCACAACTACCCGTTCGACTGGCGCAAAGGGACGCCGCTGATGAGCTATCCGGTAGACAGCTGGTTCATCCGGACAACGGCGCTCAAAGAAAAGATGGTGGAGCGCAACCGGTCGATTAACTGGCAGCCCGAAGGCATTGGCACCGGGCGGTTCGGCGAGTGGCTCGAAAATAACGTGGACTGGGCCCTCAGCCGTCGCCGGTACTGGGGCACGCCGCTACCGATCTGGGTAAATGACGAGGACCCGGACGACTACTTTATCGTCGGATCGATCGACGAGCTCCGTCAACGCTTCGGGGACCAGATCCCGGCCGACGACGAAGACGTCGATCTGCACAGGCCGTTCGTGGACGACTGGACCTGCGAGGCCGAAAATGGCGGCACCTACCGCCGCGTCCCGGACCTGATCGACGTCTGGTTCGACTCCGGGTCGATGCCGTATGCCCAGTGGCACTACCCGTTCGAAAACAAGGAACAGTTCGAAGCGAACTTCCCCGCCGACTTCATCGCCGAGGGCGTTGATCAGACGCGGGGCTGGTTCTATACGCTCCACGCCATCGCCACGCTCGTGATGGACGATGTTGCGTACAAGAACGTCGTCGTCAACGGTCTGGTGCTCGACGAGGACGGCAACAAAATGTCGAAGTCGAAAGGCAACTCGGTCGCCCCGTTTGAGGTGATCGACGAGTACGGCGCGGACGTCGTCCGCTGGTACATGATGAGCAACACCCCGCCGTGGGAGAACATCAAGTTCAGCGAGCGTGGCCTGCGCGACCTCCGGCGGAAGTTCTTCGGAACGCTGGAAAATGTATACAGCTTCTTCGCCACGTACGCCAATATTGACGAGTTCGACGCGAGCGCGGATCGCATTCCCGTGGCGGAGCGGCCCGAGCTGGACCGCTGGATCATCAGCCGGCTCAACACCACGGTCGAAGACGTCGTCTCTGCACTGGACGATTACGACCCGACGACGGCCGCCCGGGCTGTGGAAGGGTTTGTCGAAGAGCTATCGAACTGGTACCTCCGGCGGTCGCGTCGGCGTTTCTGGAGCGCCAAGCGGGACAATGGCGCCCATGGGGAAGCCGTCGCGCCGGAGAACAAGCAAGCCGCCTATCAGACCGTCTACGAGTGCCTGCTGGCGACGGCGAAATTGATGAGTCCGGTCGCCCCGTTCTTCGGGGAGAAGCTCTACCGCGAACTGTCCAGCGAAACCGTCAGCGACGTCGTCGAGAGCGTTCACCTGGCCGAGTTTCCGGAGGTCGACGCGTCCGAGCGGGACGACGCCCTCGAGCACCGGATGGGGCTGGCCCGTACGATCTCGTCGGTCGTGCTGAGCCTGCGGAATCAGGCAGAAATCAACGTTCGTCAGCCGCTGCCACGCATTCTGGTGGTAACCGGCACCGGCGTCGAAAAATCCGTCGTCGACGATGTGTCCGACATCATTCTTGACGAGGTCAATGTGAAAGACATCCAGTACGTCGATCACACGAGCGACGTTGTGCGCCGCTCCGCGAAGCCCAACTTCAGCCGTTTGGGCCCGCGTCTCGGTGCGAAAATGAAGCCGGTCAACCAGAAGGTGCGCCAGCTCGACGACGACGCGATCAGCACGTACATCGATACGGGCTCCGTCGTGTTGGAGGTCGACGGCGAAGAGATCGAGCTGGGGCCGAAGGACCTCGAGATCACGAGTGAAGGGATCGAGGGCTGGCTGGTCGAGCAGCGGGCCGGGGTCACGGTCGCACTCGACACTCACATCAGTGAGGCGTTGCTCCAGGAGGGACTGGCGCGAGAGAGCGTCAAGCGGATTCAGAACCTCCGCAAAGACGCCGGTTTCGACGTCACCGACCGGATTGAGATCGACTACCGCGGCTCCGATCGAATCCAGGGCGCGATCGATCAGTGGGCCGACTGGATTCGGAACGAGACCCTTGCTCTGGAGTTGCAGCCGTCCGAACAGCCGGAGGGCGAGGCCGTGGAGACGTTCGACATTGGAGAAGAGCAGCTCACGGTTGCGGTCCGACGGGCCGGTACACCGTCCTCCACGTCCTGACGCGAGCTCCACGGGGGATGTGGTTGCCGATGGGCGTTCTCCGATCGACCACTTTTTCGGATCGATCTTCGTTTCTGACCGACATCCGTGAGGCGCATTCATTATGGCGAAAAAGGAGTCTCAACCGACCAACGGGAATTCCTCAGAGGCGCCCCCACCGGGGGCCGATGACCGCGAAACGCCCTTCTCCGAAGAAGAGCTCGAGCACTTCCGCGGTCTCATCATGAAACGACGTCGCGCCGCCCGCGAAGACATCGAACGTATGCGCGGTCAGATCGACGAGGCGCGCGAGCAGGCCAGCGATAACACGGCCTATTCGTTTCACATGGCCGACGCCGGCACGGATGCGATGGAGCGGGAAAAACTGTATCTGATGATCGCCCGCCAGCAGAAATACATCGGATATCTCGACCGTGCCCTCGAGCGGATCGACAACGAGACGTACGGTATCTGCAAAGTGACCGGCGAGCCGATCGCGAAAGAGCGGCTGGAGGCCGTCCCACATACGGAAATCTCCATCGCGGCGAAGCAGCAGCAAAAGAAGAAGGAGAAGCAGAACGGGTAAGCCGGATTCCGATCCGTCGGTTGGCGGCACCGGGGGATGCACCGCCCGACGGCCGCACGCGCAGGCCGGGCGGCGGAGGCGTTCGACGCCGCTAACCTGCACGGCCCGCCCGTGTCGTTCATGCACTGATTTTGAAGCACATGAGAGTACTCTGGCTGTCCGGGCTCGTCGTTGTCCTCGACCAGCTCACGAAAGCAGCGGTTCTTGAATACATGTATCGCGGCCAGTCGATTCCCATTGTGGGGGACTGGCTCAAGTTCACCTTCACCGAGAACCCGGGCATGGCGTTCGGGATACAGGTCGGCCCGAAAGGGACGGTGACGGTGCTTGCCCTTCTGGCGATGGGGCTCGTGGCGTACTACTTCTATCATGTCCGCCACAGCTATCTCCCCTACCGCCTAAGCCTTGCCTTTATCTTCGGCGGCGCCATCGGCAACATCATCGACCGGGTGTTCTACGGCTCGCTTCTCGGTTACGGCGAGCTGTTTCAGGGGAAGGTCGTCGACTTTATCCACGTCAGCGTTTGGAAGGGGTGGATCCCTGAAGCCGTCCCCGTCTACGGCGGTGCGTACATTGACCTGTTCCCCATCTGGAACGTCGCGGACATGGCGATTGTCGGTGGTGTGATCGGCGTTCTCACGTTCCACCACACCTTTCACGAGCGCGAGCGCCTTCGCCTCCGCCGGGCTTCGATGCGGATCGCCTCGGTCGAGCCGGCACGTGTAGACTTCGCCCTCCCGCCCCTTCGTGCGCACGTTCCGCATGGGCTGCACAACGGCAACGGCACGTCCACGTCGTCGCCGAACCGGTCTTCGGAATCGGTCCCGGAGATGGCCGACGCGTCCGACCGGACGTCCGCGACCGCGTGATGCGATCTGCAGGACCCACCCCCGACGGTCCACCCCGACGATCCAGTCTGTGACGTAGGGGACACGTCTTTTCGCACAGTTCCCACGGTTTCGGGACGTGCTGTTGTCGAACGCCGCACGCTGTCGTGCGTGTAACACATCCTGCAAAAATGGCGGTCTCGGCGCACACCGCTAGCCCGTCGTCCCTCGCGAGCATCCCTCAGGTTTCCGCATCGCTCATGCCTGATCAGTCGAACATCCGCAATTTCTGCATCATTGCCCACATCGATCACGGCAAGAGTACGCTCGCCGATCGCCTGCTCGAACGCACGGGGACGATCAGCGAGCGGGATATGCAGGAGCAGACGCTCGATGATATGGACCTCGAGCGCGAGCGTGGCATTACGATCAAGAGCCACGCCGTGCGGATGACGTACGAGGCGAAGGACGGGGAGGAGTACATCTTCAACCTGATCGATACGCCCGGACACGTCGACTTCACCTACGAGGTGTCGCGTGCCCTGAAAGCGTGCGAAGGCGTGATCCTGCTTGTTGATGCGGCCCAGGGCATTGAGGCGCAGACCATCTCGAATCTCTATCTCGCGCTTGAGCAGGACCTGGAGATCATCCCGGTGCTGAACAAGGTGGACCTGCCGGTCGCCCAGCCGGACGTGATCGCGCAGTCGCTGGAAGACCTCATCGGCGAGCCGGCGGAAGACATTCTGGCCGTGAGCGCCAAGACCGGCACCGGCGTGGACGACCTGCTGGAGATGATCATCGATCGCGTCCCTCCGCCCTCCGGCGACCCCGACGCCCCGCTCCGGGCGCTCATCTTCGATTCCGTGTACGATTCCTACCGCGGATCGGTCGTGTATGCCCGCATTTTCGACGGGACGCTCTCGCAGGGCGAGGGCATGGAGTTTATGTCGAATAAGAAACGGTATGACGCAGAAGAACTCGGCACGCTCCGCCTCGGGCGGCAAAAGGTCGACAAGCTGTCGGCCGGGGACGTCGGTTACATCATCGGCTCGGTGAAAGACGTGCAGGACACGCGCGTCGGTGATACGATCACGACGGAGAAGAACGGGGCCACGGAGCCGATTCCCGGCTTCAAAGAGGTGAAGCCGATGGTATTCAGCGGCATTTATCCGACGGATACCGACGACTTCGAAGATCTGCGCAGCGCACTGGACAAGCTCCAGCTCAACGACGCGTCGCTGACCTACGAGCCGGAAACGTCGGCAGCCCTCGGATACGGCTTCCGCGTCGGTTTCCTCGGGCTGCTCCACATGGAGATTATTCAGGAGCGCCTGGACCGAGAGTTCGGCCTCGACATCATCACCACCGTGCCGAACGTGGAGTACCGCGTTAAGGTGAGCAAACCGGGGGAAAAAGACGACGGAGACATCGTCACGGTCGATAATCCCGAAGAGATGCCGCATTACGGCGACATCGACGAGGTTTACGAGCCGTACATCCGGGCGGACATCATCACGCCGAGCGACTACATCGGCAACCTGATTCAGCTCTGCGAGGACCGCCGCGGCGAGTACGTCGAACAACGGTGGCTGGACACCGAGCGCGTCAGTCTCGTCTACGAGTTGCCGCTTGCCGAAATCGTCTTCGACTTTTACGATACGCTGAAGAGCGTCAGCCGCGGATACGCCTCCTTCGACTACGAGTTTATCGAGTACCGGGAGAGCGACCTCGTCAAGCTTACGATTCTCATCAACGAGGATCCGGTGGATGCGCTGTCGACCATCGTTCACCGCGACTCGGCGTACGAGATCGGTCGAAAGCTGACGAAGAAGCTAAAAGAACTCATCCCGAAGCAGATGTTCGAGGTGCCGGTGCAGGCGTCGATCGGCCGCCGCGTCGTGGCCCGCGAAACGATTCGCGCACAGAAAAAGAACGTGACGGCGAAGTGCTACGGCGGCGACATCACCCGGAAGCGGAAGCTCTGGGAGAAGCAGAAGCAGGGGAAGAAACGCATGAAGCAGGTTGGCAGCGTCGACGTGCCACAGGAGGCGTTTCTCGCCGTGCTGTCGATGAACGACAACTAACGTTCCCCCCGACTGCCGGCCGGGTCGGGCCGCTGGGCGCCCGGGAAGGCCGGGCTGTTGAATCCGGGTACACTCCTTGATGTAAC
The DNA here is from genome assembly GCF_051155795.1 of Longibacter sp. NCBI lineage: Bacteria > Pseudomonadati > Rhodothermota > Rhodothermia > Rhodothermales > Salisaetaceae > Longibacter > Longibacter sp. The sequence goes on along the minus strand of NZ_DAXETW010000121.1, from coordinate 30,285 downwards.
GAACCCTGCGCCCGATCTTGAAGGGCGTTGCCGCGGGCGGTCGTACCGCGAATCCCAATCGCCACCGCTCGAGTATACACTTCCTGGCTTTCCCGTGGTCTTTTCCCCTCGCCTGCCGATGATTCCCCCCGTTCGTTCTTCGGCGTTTCTGCTTCCGATCCTGTGTCTCGCTTTTTTCGGGATGCCGGTCGACACCCACGCCCAGCAGATCTCCTCGGATGGGTCCACGGCACCGGTCCGGACGGCGACGTACAGCGGAGACGCTGAGCGTCCGACAGATACGTCGCCGACACTCGTGGAGCGGTATCAGCGTGCCCGCCTCCAGATGCTTGCCGAGCGGATGCAGCGCGAGACCCAGGGTCGCGTCGCCATTGCAGGTCCCGAGCGCTTTCGCGTACCGTCGGATTCGCTGCGTCCCGGTGCGTCGGGGGGCGAGAAGGCATCGTCGCCGGCTCCCTCGTTCCCCGTGTCCCGGGTGCGTGCGGTTCGGAAGCTGGAGCGGGGATGGTATCGAGACCGCTTTTCGGAAACCCGGTGGTCCTTCCTCGGGGCCGGGCGGCACTTCACGCCAATCGACACGACGCTGACCCGCCGGCTTCGTGCCCAGCTTCAGGCCCACTACGGCGATCCGACACAGGTGCTGGCCGACTTCAACCTGCGAAAGCCGCGCGACGAGTACGTCCAGTTCGAATACTGGCTCGTTGTAAACGACTCCATCCCCGTCAAAATCAGCGATGCCAACGGAGCCCGCGATCGCGGGCTGATCGTCGCTACTTCTGCGAAATACCGAGATGACCTGTTTGCCCTTCGCCAGGCCGTACTCGAGCCGGCGCTCCGCGCGAGGCCCGCGCCGTACGTCGATTATTATTTTGAAAGCGAGACACGCCGCTGGTATCGTACGGGGTACGACGGGTCCACCTACTTCCTGGACCCGATCTCCCGATATCGAACGACGCCCGGACAGCGTCCCCGGCTTGATGCCCGACGCTCGGCACCGGCCGACCCCGGCGCATCGTCCGCCAGCACGCGGTGAGTCGCTCGCGTTCGTTTCCATACGAACCGAAGGAGCAGACGCGTTCGGATGAGGCGTCGTCCCGCCGCTCTGCGTGTCCCTTTTTCCACTGATCCCGGCTTCCAACTTTGCCCTCGACCAATACCTCCGACGCTCGCGTGCGTACCCGCGCCTCCGACGAAGAGCGCCCGGACGCACGACCCGAGAAAAGTTCGCTCCGCCAGTGGGTGGAGGCGTTCGGGTTCGCCCTCGTCGTCGTTCTCGTCCTGCGGGTGTTTATCTTCGCGCTGTTTACGATTCCGACGCCGTCAATGGAGCGAAATCTCCTCGTGGGAGACTATCTCTACGTGTCGAAGCTGCATTACGGGCCGCGCATGCCTATGTCCGTCGGGATTCCGTTCGTTCAATCGTGGTCCGTCCCCGGCATCGAGTTTCCCTACACCCGGCTTCCGGGCTTCGGCGCCGTTGAACGCGGCGATGCGATCGTGTTTAACTATCCTCCCGACGACGGTCCGATCGACCGGCGGATGCATTACATCAAGCGCGTGATGGGGATGCCGGGTGACTCCATCAGCGTGCGGGAAAAAGTGGTTCACATCAACGATCAGGCGTACCCGCTCGGCCACGGCATGCAGCAGAACTGGCTCGTGACGAAAGAAAACGCGCGGTACCAGATTCCGCGCCCGCGGCGGGAAGAACTCAACATCTCGTCGATCCAGCCGACGTCGGACGCGCGGACCGTCCGCATGACCGCGACTCCGTCTGCGATTCAGGCCATCTCCGAGCTGCCGTGGATCGAACAGATCCGGCCGGAGATAACATCCCAGCCGCAGGCTACGCTGTACCCTGGCGATCGGGGTTACTCGCGCGACAACTACGGTCCGGTCTTCATTCCCGGAGAGGGCACCACCGTGGAGCTGACGGCCGACAACTGGGCCGTTTACGGGCCCGTAATCGATCGCTACGAGAACCGGAACGCGCGGCAGATGACGGACTCGACGTTCGCGATTGACGGGCAGGAAACGACGACCTACACGTTCCGGCAGAACTACTACTTCGTGATGGGCGACAACCGGGACAACTCGCAGGACAGCCGCTTCTGGGGCTATGTGCCCGAAGATCACATCGTCGGCAAAGCCATCGTGACGTACTTCTCCCGGTCGCCGTCGAGCGTGGTACCTCGTTTCGGTCGCATCCTGCGCCCGATTGACGACGTCAGCGTATTTCGAGAGACGTCGGTGCTTCAGCAGATCCCGGCAACGGTGGCACCGTAACGGATTCTGCATTCGTCTCGCGTCGTGCATGCTTCACGCGCCGCGGGGGACGGGCTGTTTAAGCGTTCGCGGCTCGTACGCCCCGTGATGACGCTCAGCGCGATGCACGCTGTTTGCGTATGCGATCCCACATTTCCTGCTGCGGCGTGCCCGGTTCCACGCTGTACGGATCCGTCGGCAGCGAGACGCGCTTCAGGACCGGATAGCGGCGCTTCTCAACGAACGGGTTGGGGTGGTGCTCCGGCGGATCTTCGCCGAGGACGAGCACCGTCGTGCCGGGGGACTGAATGCGTCCCTGTCCGCTGCCCGGCCCAATGTGTCCACGGGTCGTCTGCCAGGGATCGGCCCAGTTGTAGATCCATTTCGCGTCGGCGTCGACGAGCCGGACGCAGCCGTGGCTCGTCGGGCCGCCCGTGGGCATTGCGTACTGATGCACGTGGATGCCACGGGCCGCGTGGAAGTTGAAGACCCAGAACATCTCCCACTCCTCGCCGGGTGGGCTGAGGGTGGACACGCGCTGCTCCTGCTTCCAGTTAAAATTAAAGCGCCCGTTCGGCGTGGCCGTCGAGTCCGGATTCCCGGTATTCACGATGCCCCACCGTTGCAGGGTGCCGTATTCGTACGCGGCGAAGGCCTGAATCGTCTTGTGGATGATAAAGACCTTGTTGTGGTCTCGGGCGCCCGGGTAGTAGCGTGGGAACGGGGAGTAGGCGCGGAAGTCGAGGCCGTATTCGGTCGGGACGACGAGCGTATCGCCGAGAGAGACGTTCTCCAGCGTCACGCGATTGAGGAGCTCGACGAGCTGGGCGCGCTGGTGCCCGAGTTTCATGTCGCCGTCCCCGAGGCGGGAGTAGAGGCGATTCCGGGCCATGACGCTGTTGCCGCTTGGGTCGTCGTACACCATGTACTCGTAGTAGACCTCCGGCAGCGCGTCGAGCGAGCTGGCTCGCCGCGTCAAAATATTTTCCAGCTCATACTGGTCGAAGTACCCCTGCGCGGATGCCGGCGTGGGGAGGAGGAGGGCGGCGAGCAGAGCGGCCGCGAGCGCGGAGGGGAGGCGCCGGAGCAGACGGGGAGAGCAGGTCCTGGTCATACGGGCAAGCGGAGTCTGATGCGCAAAACAACGATCGTGCGTACCCGGACGAGGGAGGGCAGTTTCCGGGGGGAGGGCCACGCCGTCAGTCGGGCGGCATGCAGCCTTTCTCTCGGAGCGTCCGGATCATGTCCGGATCACCGAGGACGATGAGGATGTCGCCCTCCTGGATGCGAGCAGCCGGATCCGGGTTAAAGCGCATCATGTCGCCTTCGCTCTGGTCGATCATGCCGATGACGATCGCGTCGTACTGCTGGCGGAAATTGCTTTCCGCGAGGGTCTGTCCGGCGAGCGAGGCGTCCGGCATGACCTCCACTTCGTCGATCTGGAGGCTGAGAGCACCGGCCCGGAGAACGCGCTCAAGAAACTGATCGACGTTCGGGCGGAGAATCACCTGCGCCATCCGGTCGGCGCCGACCTCGCTCGGGGCGATGACCTTGTCCGCTCCGGCGTGCAGAAGCTTCGATCGGTTGCGGTGGTCAATCGTTCGTGCGAGGATGAATACGTTCGGATTCATCTCCCGGGCCGTCAGCGTGACGAACACATTCGAGCTGTCCTCGGGAAGAGCGAGAATGAGGCCGAACGCCCGATCGATTCCAGCCTTTCGCAGGGTGTCCTCGTCCTCGGCATTGCCCTGCACGTACAGCCGCTCATCCTCCTGACACTGTTCGATCTCCTCGTCCGCCTGGTCGATCACGACGAACTCTCGCTGTGCGTGCTCGAGGTCTTCTGCGAGTCGCTGTCCGACCCGCCCGTATCCGCAGACGATGTAGTGATTCTCGAGGTCGTTGATCTTCTTCATTTTCTGTCGTTCGCGAAGTCGGTCGCTGGCGAGGAGAAGCTGGGCGGACCGGGCGGCGACGAAGGTGACGATACCGATCCCGGTCAGGGCAATGAAGATCGTAAAGAAGCGGCCGACGTCGGAAAGCGGCCGAACTTCTGCAAACCCGATCGTGGTCAGCGTGATGAACGTCATGAACAGGCCGTCCATCCACGGCCATCCCTCGATCACGCGATATCCGGAGGTCCCGACCGCGATGACGACAAAGAGCGTCGTCGTCGCCAGGAGGATCTCCCTGCGCGATTGGTCCAGGCGGACGTACCAGGTACGCAGGCGCTCGGTGGGATTGCCGAAAAGGCTCATCGGTGGGTGGGCCGTGGATACGCACGCGAACACGCGAAGAGAGGGTGCCAGCGGTCTACGCTGCCGTCGGAATCTGGAACACGCGTGCGTGCCAGGCCGCACCTGCCGGTTGTTCGAACTCGCCATCGCGGAGCGCACCGAGCGTCGTGATACTCGGGTCGAACACCGGTGTGGATGTGTCCACGCGGTTATCCGATACGTGCTGTCGGAAATCGGCTCGCGAGACGGAGTGGACGAGGCCCTCGACGTCTCGATACAGCACATCAAGCGGGGATGCCCACGCGATGCCGAGGTCGCTGGCCACCTCATCGACCGCGTGCACGGAGGCATCGATGCCACAACCGCTGACGTCGCCGTCGGCCACTGTGGCGGCGAGGATCACAAACCGATCGTCTTGAATCGCCGCTCGCGCCTGGACCGGGCGATTGTGTGATGTCCAGCTGTCCATGAATCCCTCGAGACGATCGAGGACTTCGGACTGCTCGGCTTCCGATAGCGGATCGGCGGCCGTGTAGATCCACAACCGTGCTTTGTCCGGCAACTCGGGAAACGTGGACATGGAAGGGAGAAGCGTCGGTGACAGAATTGTCGAAGCCGCGGATGGCACAGCTATGTACGACCAACTCCACGGCGCGTTTGTTCGGATCCGGGTTGCGGTGGTGATCGCAAGCGGCCTGGCACATCGTCCCCCCTAACACGGCAATGCTGTAACGAACGAGGGAATCGTAAGCACGCATGCAACGCCTCCACGATTCCCTCATAATACCTTACAGATTTCTTCATAATAGCCCGGCCGGCTGTTTCGCGCGAATAGCCGGTTGCTTCTTCCACCGTAGCGTGATAGCCCATGAACACGTATCGGACCGTTGTAGACTGGATTCAATCACACCAGGAGGTCGTCCTGGACATCATCCGAGTGTATCTCGGGGTTGGCCTGCTTGTCCGCGGGGGACTGTTCATTTCACAGACCAGCGGTGTGGCTGCCCTCGTCGACGTGACCCAGTTCGACGTCTGGGCCGCCGCCGTTGTGCACTACGTGACCTTTGCTCATATGATTGGGGGTCTGCTGCTGGCTGTCGGCTTGCTGACCCGCATCGCGGCTCTCGCTCAGATCCCGGTACTGATCGGCGCCGTATTTTTCGTGCACCTGAACGACGGCCTGTTGAGTGCGAACCAGTCGCTCGAGTTCTCCGCTCTGGTTCTGTTTCTGCTCGTCGTGGTCTTTGTGTTCGGCCCCGGGCGGTGGTCGGCCGACTACTACGTCTTCCGCGAGGAGGAAGAAGAGGTTGCCGAAATGTGGTGGCGTGAAGACGACGGTGACGGCGTCCCGGTCGGCGGCGACGGCGATCCGGTGCCGGTAGGAGCCGATGCGGGCACGCCGTCCTCCGCCGGTGTGGCTGTTGCGGAGGGGGTGGGCACGGCCGCCGAGCGTTCCGTGGAGACCGGTGCCGCACTGCAGGGCTGCGAGTGCGGGAACGATATCTCCGACCCGGAGGTGATCGTCGAGCCTCGCTACGGCTGGTCGTCCGGGTTCTTCTTCATGCTCGGTATCTCCGCCCCGGTCAAAGAGGTGGTATTCTACTGCCAGGATTGCGGAACAGTGATGAAACGGAGCAACGACCAGGAGTTGCTGGAGCGCTACCGCTGGCATACGTCGTGACGCGGCGTCGTCGCCTCAGGCGATCGACTCCACTTCTTCAGTTTCCGGAACCTCGTCGGTCGCGCTGTCGGTCTGCGAGGTTCCGTTTGCCGTCGAGGAACGCCGGGAGACCCGTGCATCGAGTGCAAAGTAAAGTGTGAAGGTCGTTCCTTCGCCCTTGTCACTTCGGACGTAAATATCGCCGTTCATCAGTTGGACGAGACGTTGCGTGATGGAGAGGCCGAGACCGCTCCCCTCGTGGCTCCGGCTGAGACCCTGGCTTTCCTGGTGAAAGGCCTCGAACATTTTCTCCTGAAACGATGCCGACATGCCGATCCCGTTGTCCGTGACCTGGAGAACAGCATGGGACGCCCGCTCGGGCGGATCGTCGAGGACATGAACCTGTGCCCCGCTTCGGACGGCGTCGGGGTCGGTCGGCGGGTGGGCACTGTGGCCGATGCGGATCGTGACGCCGCCTCCCTCGTCGGTGAACTTGATGGCGTTGCCGACCAGGTTGCGCAGGATGCGCTGCAGTGCGCCGTGGTCGAGCATGCACATGCATCGATCCGAGAACGCCTCGACCTCAAGCTGGACGCCCGCGGCATCGGCCCGATTCGACTGCTCGAGTATCATGGCCCGGGCTTCCTCGACCAGATCCAGTGGCTTCTGGTCGAGCTGGACCTTGCCCGCCTCCAGTCGAGATAGCTTCAGGACCGAGTCAAGCGTCTCCATCAGGCGACGGCTGCTTTTTAGAATGAGCGAGGCAAAGTGCTCGCTCTGCCCATCCGTTTCTTCTTCGAGGACCTCGGAGAAGCCGATGATTGCCGTCAGCGGCGTGCGCACCTCGTGGCTCATATTGGCGAGCATGGCCGACTTGATCCGGCTGGACTCCTCGGCCTCCTTCTTCGCGTCGGTCAGGGCGGAGACCGTGTCCGACAGTTCTTCCTCGCGCCGTTCCAGCGTTGACTTGGCCGATTGAAGGTCCTCCATTGTCTCGCGTAGCGTTTGCTCCGAGCGTGCGAGCGACTCGCGCTGGCGTTCCTCCGCCTCCAACGCCTCGCGGAGGGCCTGCTTCTGACTCTCGCTGACCAGCCGGAGCTGCTCCGCCCGGACATTGGTCCGGCGCCGGATCACGTGGATCATCGTCGAGAACGCGCCCGCCGCGCCGATGCTGATGGCGGGAATGACGAGTTCGGTGAGGGGAAAAGAAACGACCGAAATGATGAACCACACCGTAAGGGTCAACCCGAGGAATCCGGCAAACCACCGGCGGGACATGATGATAACCCCGGCCCCGACGACCAGAAGCGTCACTTGCGTCAACGGGACGTTGCCGGTGATCACCTGCGTCAAAATCGTATGGACCAGAACAACGCCGCCAACGAGACCGCTGACGGCGTGCATCCCTCGATAGTCCGGGGCGACAGTGCGTAAATAGAGGCGAAGGAGGAGCGCACCGACCGCCGTTGCCGCGGCGAGAAAGGAGATATATGCCGCGTACGGCATCGAGACGAAGATGAGATGCAACACCATGTTGAGCATGAACAGAACGCTCAAACCGGTGGTCACCGGCAGCAAACTATCGTGCACGACCGCACGAAGGGCAGCATCCACCGATTCAGGGTCGACAGCATCCAGGTCTACCTGACGGGGGACTTCGGGGAGACGAATCGTAAAGTCAGCACCGGCAGGTGGGTCATCCCACACGCTCGGCTCGTGAGCGTCACTCATTATCGACGCGTCCTCTGCAGACAGCCGTTATAGAAGCGGATGGACGGGCAACAGGGTACGCCGCCCAGATCCTCGCAGACGAATAATATACCGAGGAAAACTGTTGCAACTGCTCCACAATGTACCTTCGCTACAAACTGAAAGTCAATTTTAAGCCTTTCATGATTGTCGGAAGTAAATAAGGAATCCGGGTTTTTTACGATAGTGGAGCCGTATCCTCTGGCGCACGGAGTGGTGTTCCTTTCAAGCAATCATTGCGCCGATTCGATGCAGAACGCAGGTATGCCAATCCCGGCGTGTGAATTCGCCCCCGTTCATCCTCGTATCATGTCCAACCGACCGTATCATGTCGAACACATCCGCAGGGCTGCAGCGCATTCTGGTGACCGGTGCCACCGGGACGGTAGGCCGCGAGGTCATCGCCCGGCTGTGCGAGGCGGGGCAGCCGCTCACGGCGGCCGTTCGTAATCCGCGGACGGCGGACGTGGGGCCTGGCGTGCCGACCGTCCAGTTCGATTTCGAGCGACCGTCCACCTACGGACCCGCGTTTGCCGGCCATGACGCACTCTTTCTCGTTCGCCCGCCGGCGATCACCCGGGTCTGGTCCTCTATATTTCCAGCGATCGATGCAGCCGTTAGAGCGGGAGTCTGGCACATCGTGTTCCTGTCGCTTCAGGGTGCGGAGGCCAACCCACTGGTGCCGCATCGCTGGATCGAATGGAAGCTGGCCTCGACGGACGTGACGGCAACCTTGCTTCGGCCGAGCTTTTTTATGCAGAACCTGGTCACGACCCACCGCCGTGAAATCGGGAGGGACGGGCGAATCGTCGTCCCGGCGGGCGCCGGTCGGACGGCGTTTATTGACGCTCGAGACATCGCGGCCGTTGCGGCCCGGGTGCTGATCGAGCCCCGGTACGCCGGCCGGGCATTCGAACTCACCGGTCCGGCGGCGCTGACGTACCACGAGGTGGCGGACGTGCTGTCCGAGGTGCTGGGCCGTACGATCCGCTACGACGAACCCGGACTGCTGGATTTTCTTCGGCACAGTAGGAGGGAAGGACGCCCGTGGCCGTTCATTCTGGTGATGACGGGCATCTACCTGACTGCCCGGTTCGGCGGCGCGGCTCGGACAACGTCGACCGTGGCGTCCGTGCTGGAGCGTCCGGCCCGGTCGTTCCGGCACTTCGCCGAAGACTATGCGACCGCATGGGCAAGGGCTTCGTAATGTTCCGCCGTTACCTCTCCGCTACGGACCCGACGGACCCGATGGGCCGAGAAGCGGGAAGTGCATTTCTTGTGTGGTCCCGTTCTCAAAGCGAACGCGCAGGGTAGCCGTTTGCGAGCCATCCTTAATTTCGCCCGGAGGCGTGATGAGCCAGATCTCCGTGCGATGCATTTCGCCCTCCGGAACGGCAATCGGCGTGCGGCCGAGAACCTTGACGGTGGCCGACGCGGGTTCGATGGCCTCGACCGTGTAGGTCGTCGGCTTAGGCGACTGGTTGCGTACGCGGAAACGGAGACGGTTGGCGACCTCGTCGTTCGGAAGGACGACGAACGGTTCACCGGAAGCACGGCCGACATTCACGTCGTAGGATCCTCGCGTCGTGAACGCGATGGCGAAGATCGACACGATGAGGACCATGAGGAGGCTGTAGATTACCGTGCGGGGGCGGACGGAGCGGCGGCTCTTGCCTTCGTCCTCGCGCTCGGACGAGTACCGGATGAGGCCCGGCTCGAAGCCGACCTTCTCCATGATGTCGTCGCAGGCGTCGATGCACTGGGTGCAGTGGAGGCATTCCATCTGGAGCCCGTCGCGGATGTCGATGCCGGTCGGGCAGGTGCGGACGCAGGCGTAGCAGTCCACGCAGTCGCCCATATCTGATCGTTCTTTTCCCTTGCCCCGCGGCTCGCCGCGCTCCTCGTCGTAGGACACGATGAGGGAGTCCGGGTCGAGGAGAACCGACTGAAACCGGGCGTATGGGCACGCGATCGTGCACATTTGCTCGCGGAAGAACCCGAAGTCGAACATGATGAGCCCGGTGGTGCCGGCCATCATGACGAAGTAGCCCCAGTGGTCGGCCGGCGAGCCCTGCATCCAGGTGATCAGGTTGTCCCACCCGGCGAAGTAAGCGACGAACGTATGTGCGAGGGCGAGCGAGAAGCCCAGGTACACCACGTGCTTTCCAGCTTTCCGCCATAGCTTGTCGACGCTCCACGGCCCTTCATCGCGGCGCTTCCGCACGTGCTCCTTGCCCTCGAAGAGCCGTTCGACGGGACGGTAGAAAAATTCGAGATAGACAGTTTGCGGACATGCCCACCCGCACCACACGCGTCCGAGGAGGGCGGTGAACAGCACGACGCTGACCAGCGCTCCGATCATCAGGAGCATCAGGAGCAGCGTGTCCGTCGGGTAAAACGTCATCCCGAAGAACGTAAACTCGCGATGCAGCACATCCAGGAAGATGGCTGGCTTGCCGTTGATCTTGATGATCGGAAGCGAGACAAAGACGGCGACCAGTACCCACGCGACGATCAGACGGTAGTAGTACCAGCGGCCCTTGTTCAATTCGGGATACAACCATTTCCGGCTGCCGTCCGCGTTGAGCGTGGCCATGATGTCTTCCGGCGGCGCATCCATCACGCCGACGTCTCCGGCGGGGATGAATTGCTGCGTCTGGCGGCCGTTGCTGTTGCGGTCTGTCACTTCCATCTCCTGAGGGCAGTCTTGAGGGTGATTCACGGGCAGCTCCCCTCCGTGTACGCTGCCGGTTGCGGGGTCCGTGGAGTGCGTGCCGGCAGCCCCCGTCGGGGCAGTAGCAGAACGGTCGGGCAAAACGGCGGCGGGAGGAGGTATCGGTGACCCGACCGCGCGCCGGAGGCTGCCGATACACGTTTCAGAAAACGAAACAGGGAGATGCCCACTCGACAGAGCACTCCTGCCATTTGGCGTAGTTGGATACGGAGAACCGATGTGGTGTAAACCCCCACACGCAAGGTCGGCTGACGCTCATCAACCGGCATAGGCGGATCGGTGGCGGGCCGGGCCTCGGAGTCGCGGGGATTTGGGGAAATAGAAAAACGGCGGAGACTCACCTGTTGGAGCCTCCGCCGTCGCGGTACATGTCGCCTCAACGCTCGCAGCCCACCGTTTGCCATCTCGCCGGGCGGGCCGGACGATCGGGCTTGCTGCATGCGGCTTACTGCATATCGCTTATTCCATGCGTTCCCCTTCGGGTGCTTTGGCGCCTTCCGGCTCCGTGCCCTGAATGGACTGGATAAATGCGACCAGCTCGGCGCGTTCCTCCGGGCGGAGGCTGGCGTCCCAGGCCGGCATTCCCTTTTCGGCCACCCCTTCCGTGAGAATATTAAAGATGTCCATGTTGGTGCCGCCGTGGATCCAGTACGGGTCGGTCAGGTTGGGGCCGATCACCCCCTGGCCTTTGTCGCCGTGGCAGGATGCGCACAGGCTCTGGTATGTCTCCTCGCCGGATGCGATGCGGTCGCTGTTGCCAATGAACTCGGCAAGCGATGCGGGTGTTGCCTCAAAGGTGGGATTGGCTTCCGCGTACTCGGCGCGCTGGATGGCAAGGGCTTCCTGGCTTTGCGCCAGATCGTCCTCGTACGTATCCACGAAGTCGAACCACGTGATCCCGACGAAATAGACGACGCTGAAGGCAATAGAGCCCCAGAAGATCCAGATCCACCATCCGGGCATCGGGTTGTCGTATTCCTTGATCCCGTCGTAGCGGTGACCCTGGATCAGCTGGTCGTGGGTGCGGCCGTAGAGCGTCGATCCTTCGTCCGGTCGGGAGCCCTCGGGGCGAGATGTGTTGGGGTCGTTGGGCATGAGGCAGTGCAGGTTGGAACGGCTGGGGCAGAGGGGTGGCGGCGGGATCGCGGAGAATCCGCCAGAATCGTATTATCGCCCGTCTCCGCCGACGGAGTCGGCGTCGTCGAGAGGCATGTTGAGCGCCGACTCACAGTCGCGTTTGGGAAGCGTGAGCGCATAGATCACGATCAGGACGAACGCGATGAAGAAGGCCAGGAGGCCGACTTCGGAGAGGGCGCCGGTTTCCAGGGCGCGGACGGCATCTTTCCACATAACAGGTCGGTCGGAAGTGGTTCAAGGGAGGGCGAGGCAGGCGGGTGATCCTTATTTCGAGGCGTCGGCCGTGACGTCCGATTCGGCGGTTCCGGCGTCAGAGGCCCTCGCTACGTCCGTCCCGAGGCTTTGCAGGTACGCCACGAGGGCCATAATTTTCTTGTCCTCCAGGCCCGTGGGGCCGCCCTGTTCTTCAACCTCTGTGGCGATCGCTTTCGCCTGCGTTCGTGCGATGGTGGCGGCGTTCTCGATGGTTTCCTCCGGGTACGGCGTTCCGAGGCGTTTCAGCGTTCGTAGTTTTGCCGTCAGCCCGTCGAAGTCGATCTTTTTCTCGAGCAGGTGCGGGTAGGGAGGCATGATGGAGCCCTTGCTGGTGGAGCGGGGATCCTCCATATGGCGCACGTGCCAGAGCGCCTGCGGCCGGAGCAGGCCTTCCCGGGCGAGGTCGGGACCGGTGCGCTTCGAGCCCCACAGGAACGGGCGCTCGTACACCGTTTCACCGGCTTTGGAGTATCCGCCGCCGTTCTGACCGTAGCGTTCGATTTCGTGGCGGAAGGGGCGGACCTGCTGCGAGTGGCAGGTATTGCATCCTTCTGCGATGTAGATGTCACGACCCTCGAGTTCGAGCGGCGTCCAGGGCTCGACCGTTTCGATACGGTCGACCGAGTTGTTTACCAGCACGAGCGGTAGAAACTCGACGAGGCCGCCGACGAGGATGGAGAGCGTGGTGAGGACGGTGAAGACCAGCGGCCAGCCTTCAAGCGTCCGGTGCATTCCGTTGCTTTTGATGAATCGTCCCATGACAGGAGGGAGAGGTGTAGATGATCGTTACAGGGCAGGGGGCGTGCGGCGATGCGACCGGCCCCGGCCACCCGGTGGGATTCGGGTGCCGGGACCGAGCGCCGGGCGTCAGGACGCGTCGTCTTCGTCGCCTTCGTCGGCTTCATTGTCTGCGTCGTTGGACGCGTCGGGTCCCTTGGCTTTCTTCGAGCCGGGGAGCTGCGCCTTCTTGGTGCCGGGGCCTTCCGCCTTCTTCGCGTCGGGGTCGTCCGCTTTCTTCGTTCCCGGGCCGTCGGCCTTCTTGGAGCCGGGCAGGGACGCTTTCTTGGTAGCGGGCGTGTCCTCCGCCTCGGTTGGGACCGGGTCGGATTCGGTGGCGGTGCGAGCGCGGGCGGGAGCGGGCTCGGGGGCCTGCTCGGAGGTGCCGTCGCCGGAACCGTCGCCGTGGCCGTAGTTCATCGGCTGGCGGGGGGCGGCAAAGGCCGGATCCGGCAGCTCGTCCGGAGCGGAGCGGATGGTCATGTACATGTTGGCCATCATCATGACGACGCCGCCGAGGTAGAGCAGTCCGCCGATCAGGCGAACCCAGTACATCGGGATGACCTGCACGACCGTCTCGATAAATTCGGGGTACATCAGGTTGCCGGCTTCATCAAACGCGCGCCACATCAGGCCCTGCGTGATGCCGGAGTTGTACATGGCGAGCACGTACAGCAGGATGCCGATGGTGCCCGTCCAGAAGTGGGCGTTTGCCAACTTCTGGCTCCAGAGTTCCGTTCGCCAGAGGCGCGGCAGCAGCCAGTAGATCATGCCGAAGGTCATAAAGCCATTCCATCCGAGGGCGCCGGAGTGCACGTGCCCGATCGTCCAGTCGGTGTAGTGGCTGAGTGCATTCACGCTTTTGATCGACAGGAGCGGCCCTTCGAAGGTCGACATGCCGTAGAAGGTGATGCCGATCACGAACATCTTCAGCACCACGCTATCACGCAGCTTGTGCCATGCACCGCGGAGGGTGAACAGCCCGTTGATCATGCCTCCCCAGCTCGGCATCCACAGCATCACGCTGAAGAGCATTCCCAGGGTGCCGGCCCATTCGGGAAGGGCGGTGTACTGCAAGTGGTGCGGCCCGGCCCAGATGTAAATGAACACCAGGCTCCAAAAGTGGACGATCGAGAGGCGGTAGCTAAAGACCGGTCGCTCGGCCGCTTTCGGCATGAAGTAGTACATGAGGCCGAGGAACGGTGTGGTCAGGAAGAAGGCGACCGCGTTGTGTCCGTACCACCACTGCACCAAGGCGTCCTGGACGCCGGCGTAGATCGGGTAGCTTTTGAGCATCGAGGCCGGCAGCGCGAGGCTGTTGCCGACATGCAGGACGGCGACCGTCACGATCGTCGCGATATAGAACCAGAGCGCCACGTACAGGTGCTTCTCACGGCGCTTGTAGAGCGTCCCGAAGAAGTTGATCGCAAACACGATCCAGACGACCGCAATCGCGATATCAATCGGCCACTCCAGCTCCGCGTACTCCTTCGAGGTGGTGTATCCGAGGGGAAGCGTGATCGCGGCCGAGACGATGATGGCCTGCCAGCCCCAGAAGTGGAACGTGCTCATCCAGTCGCTAAACATCCGTGCCTTGCACAGACGCTGCGTGGAGTAGTAGATGGCCGCGAAGATGGAGTTGCCGGCAAACGCGAAGATGACCGCGTTGGTGTGCACGGGACGGAGGCGGCCGAAGGAAAGGTACTCGCCGAGGTTGGCGGCGGGCCAGGGTAGCTGCAGCGCGATCAGGGCTCCGACGGCCATGCCGATGAAGCCCCAGAGGACCGTCGCGTACACGAAGTAGCGGACGATCTTCTCGTCGTACGTGAAAATGTCAATGTTCGAACGCTCGCGCCCGGCCGAACGCATATCGGTTGGCGCTGAAGCGGTGCTGGCTTGAGCCATGGGTAGGTACGGAGGATAAGCGGTGAGGGCGGTGGAGCGAGCTCCGCATGGGCGATGCGAGAGCGGGGAATCGGCCTCAGCGCGACCAGCACGGTCACGGAGAACACGATCCGGCAATTGTGACGAAAACGTATGAGGTGGCGATCGGGATGTCTGCCGGTAGCCTCTGTAGCCCGGCGTAGGTCTCACCCGACCTGCTGTGTGGGGATGATCCCCACGTCCGGAAAACGACGTATTTTTGCGACCCGGAAGGCATCAGGTGAAAGGCCGGGCCCTTGTGGCTGTGGCGGGCGCGTCGACCGATTCCATCGGCCCTGGCTGCCCTGCCTGCCCGGGGCTCTGTCTGCCGGCGGCGGCGATCAGGCGGCGTCCGTCGTGGACGACTCCGTGTTCGTTTTCCAGCCGGTGGTTCGAGCTGACACGTCGGGTGCGGAGCCGGGTGCGCCGTCATTTGCCCCGGCGCGCGGCGTCCACGACTCGCCCACGAGCGATCGGCCGAAGGCGCGGGTTAGAAAGACCGGTCGGGCGACGCGTCGCAGCACGCGCTCGACGACATGCCCGAGGGGATGCTGTTCACGGCTGATGGTGCCGTGGGTTGACGTGACGAGCAGGTCGCTGTCCCGCTTCGTGGCAAATTGCCCGATCTGGTCGGCCGCGTCCCCATGGCGGATGTGCACGTGGACGGTCGGATACAGTGGGCCGTCCGGAAGGAGGGCCTGCGCGCGGCGTTTGGCTTTCCGTTCCGGAAGCGTGGCGTCGCTGAGGGATAGCATATCGGTGTCGTTCAGCGCGACGTACTGCGGCCGGTCCATCACGTGGAGCAGGTCGATCTCGGCATCCAGGTCGATCGCCATCGCGAAGGCGTGGCGGAGGGCGGACATCGAGTTCTCCGAAAAGTCCGTCGGTACCAGTATGCGACGGCCGGGCGTGCTATGATCTTCGCCTACCGTTCCGCACCGCATAACCGAGCGACCCGTTACGAAAACCGGCACGTTCAGGCGCGTGACGAACTGCCGCGTCGGCTCGCTGGCAAGAGCGGGGATGGGACCACGGTCCGAAGGCGTGTCCAGGACCACCAGGTCGATGTCTTCCTGTTCGACGTACTCCAGGATTCGGTCGACGGTGATCACGTCCTCGTCGAGCGCCGTGATAATCGAGCGCGGAGGAAGCGGCGAGCCGCTTGTGGCCGCAGCCACGATGTCGAGAATCCGGTTGTGCAGAGAGCGCACGGGTGCGGCGCCGGGCGTAGCGGTCGCCTCTGGATGGGGCACCACGTGCACCGTCGCACGGCACGTTTCCGCAAGGGAAAGTGCCTGCATCAGGGATGGGTGGGCGTCAGCTCCGGGATGAACCGGGCAAAGAATGGTTTTGGCATGAAGCATAAGGCCACGTCGGTCGGATGAATCCCCGTGTCGATCGACATTTCCGAACAGAGTCGCTCCCACATCGAGGGGGAACGGAACGGCGCGAGGCAAGAGCGGGGAGGTAACGTGTCGGCCCTCGACGGTCTCATCGATCCGTTTCCAAAGACGCGGTTGAACGGTCGTGAGCATGACAGAAGCACCACAGTGGCCTACGTGGAGAGATGTTGTTCAGCGATGTAGGGGAAATGCCCACAGCCCCACGGGTGGGATGCGACGGTGTTGTAACTGTGGACGGCTACCTACGGACCATGAACCCACGCGGCTGCATGCGTCGGTGGTCGTGAACGAGTCCGATATTCTCTGATGAGGAACGATCTCTTTTGTATGTTTTGACGTAGACGTTCTCAACCGGAAACGCCTGTACGGCCAACGGTTCGGGGAGCGGTTGCTCGTTCGCCGAGGACCGCCGTCAGCATTCGATATTTCGACCCGGAAACAGCCACGCTGACCTGTATGGACACGCTTGTATACGGTCCTGCATCGCAGAACCGAACGGTTGTCGAGCGGGTGCTTCGCGAACGCGGGCACGCCCTGGACCTCGCCGCTCCATCCCACGATGCGCCTCCAACGGAGGACGCAGGCCGGTTTGCCTATGATGCGTGCGTGGTTGTTGACTCGGAGCCGCCGGTCTTGCGCCGAGCGGAGGAATGCACGCAGCGGTATGACGACCTGCAACTGGTTCTCATCGGCGTTGAGCGGGATCCGGAAAGCATCCACCGCGCGTTCGAGACCGGGGCGAGCGACGTGATTCTCGACGGGTTCGATGCCGATCGGTTGAGTACACGCCTCGGTCTGGTCGAGCAATACGTCGAGTCGAACATCCATCGTCCGCCGGAGGCCTCCCCGTCGCGGCACCAGGCCGTTGTGGCTGAGATCGGTCGCCGAGCACTGGCTGGAACCGAGTTGGAGGTGCTCATGGCCCAGGCCGTGCGCGCCGTGTCGAAGGCGCTTGACCTGAGCATGTGCAAGGTCCTCGAGCACGACCCGGCCCAACAATGCCTTCGGATGAAGGCCGGCATTGGCTGGGCGGCGGGAGCGGTCGGCTCGGCTACGGTAACGGACGGGGTCGAATCGCAGGCCGGATACACCCTCCAATCCGACGCGCCCGTCGTCGTCAACGACATCAACGAGGAACGCCGGTTCACGCCGCCGGAGCTGCTGACCGCGCATGGCGCGACGAGCGGGGTGAGCGTCGTCATCGCCAGCTCGCCCTCGCCGTACGGGATTCTCGGCGCCCACAGCACCGATCGTCGCGGCTTCGACGAGGAGGACGTGTATTTCCTTCAGTCCGTGTCCAATGTGCTGGCAGGGGCCGTCGAGCGCGCCCGGACGGAGCGCGCGTTGCGGGAGAGTGAGGCCCGCGCCACGTCGATCATCGAGACGACCGTCGACGGCATCATCACGATCGACACCGGCGGCATCATCCAGTCCTTCAATGCTGCGGCGGAGCGCATCTTCGGCTACACCGACGAGGAGGTGATGGGCAAGAACGTAAAGGTGCTGATGCCGCAGCCGTACCGGGAGGAGCACGACGGCTACATGCGCAGCTATCACGACACGGGCCGGCGGCGCATCATCGGGATCGGGCGCGAGGTCACGGGCCGGCGGAAGGATGGCAGCACCTTCCCGATGGACTTGGCGGTGAGCGAGGTACACACGGGGTCCGTCCACGCATTTACCGGCATTGTGCGCGATATCAGCGAGCGGCGGCGGCTGGAGAAAGAGATTCTGGATATTTCCGAGCAGGAGCGTCGCCGCATCGGCCAGGACCTTCACGACGGCCTCGGCCAGATGCTGACCGGCATCGGTCTGCTGAGTCAGAACCTGTCGCGCCAGCTCGGTAACGAGGACAGCGAGCTGGTGGACGAGGCAAAAGAAATAACCGACCTCATCAAGGAGGCGGACCAGTATGCACGCGATCTCGCCCGCGGCCTGACACCGGTCGATCTGGAGGCGAACGGTCTATCGAAGGCCCTCCAGCGACTGAGCGACAACGCCGAGCGTCTTTTCGGTGTCGAATGCACGCTTGACGAGGCCGGAACCGGACTGGTGCACAATGCCACGGCGGCCACGCACATGTACCGGATTGCGCAGGAGGCCGTCAGCAATGCCGTCCGCCACGGAAGCGCCGAGCGCATCAAGATCGCGTTTGCGTCGGGAGCCGAGCAGATTCGCCTGCGCATCCAGGATGACGGCGTCGGATTCTCCCCTGAGAACATCGACGGGCCGGGGATGGGCGTTCACATCATGAATTATCGCGCGCGCATCATTGGCGGGACGCTGGAAATTAGCAGCATGCCGGCCGGTGGGACCACGGTGACGTGCACGTTGCCCGGCGGCGCCTCGCCCGGTGGCGGGGACGGTGAAAGCAGTGCGCAGGAGGAACCGCCCGGTCCACCGGTCGGCACGACAGGCGGAGACGGCACCGGTCCCTCGAACATCGGTGGCGGCCCGCCGAGCGGCGGCGGTGGATGCCCGGTGGCCCACTGACATCGCGGAAAGCACCTGACGCACGCATGATCCACATCGCCCTCCACCTCGTCGTACCGCTCGCCGTCGGACTCCTCTTCTACCGTGCACACTGGCGCGAGGCGGTCGTTATCATGCTACTGACGATGGTGGTGGACGTAGATCATTTCCTCGCAGATCCCATCTACGACCCGGCGCGGTGCTCGATTGGCTTTCACCCGCTCCACACGGTGCCGGCCATCGTCGCGTACGCCCTCCTCTTCCTCGGGCCGCTGGCTGTGCGGTCGACTGCTACCCTCCATAAGCGTTCGGTGCTCGCCCGCGCCGCGCATCTCGCCGGCCTCGGGTTGCTGATTCACATGGGACTCGACGCGGCGGACTGCGTGTGGTAAGGAATCGTTTCGTCGGTCGTGTGCAATGGGTAGGTTGTGGGATCGGGAGCTACCGGGGTGCCGCGACCGTCGTTGCGCGGCTGGACTCCCATCCAACGGGCCACTCACGAACGGCGACAAATGAATGCCGCCGAAAATTCTCGGAACGATTGGCCCTTGTTGTATTCTTACGTGTGCTTTTTTTAAAGGCCTCATTTTTTCCGGGAGTCGCTTGTTATGGTTCGAAGCTCGGTGTACCGTGCGCTTGCGGTTGTCCTCTTGCTGCTGTTCGCTGCACCGGCGGGTGATAGCACGGCCCAGCTTCTGCCTCTTTCGCTGCGTGCGGAGGCGTCCGTCACGGCGATTCCACCAGGGTGGCGCGTATATGCACCGTCCGCGTGCAGCTCGGCTGCTCCGTGCGTGGCCTCAAAAGCAACAGTGTCAGGCAGCGAGACCGCGGATTACAAAACCTCAGAGACGGCTGTGGGGCTCGCATTTCTCGGCTACGCGATCGGTGGCACCATCGGCGGCTTCACCATGCATGCCGTCGCACCCACCCCGGAAGACCGATATCGAGGGACTCCGGTGCGTGAACTCCTCGTCGGCTCGGTGGTCGGCGCGGTCTCGGCAGGAACCGTTCTCCACGCCGTTGACGGGCGGAACGGACACTACGGCTACACAACCGGCGGGGCCGTCGTTGGAAATTTCGTCATGGTCGGTCTTGGCTGTCTGCTCGCGCGCCTGGGGCGATCCCGACGCAGCGAAGGGCTGGGATGGTTTGCGGTTTACACCTTCGCCGTCACCCCGCTCGTATCGGTCGCCGTCGCCGACGCCGTAAATCAACATACCGCGCGGTAGAAGAGGCCCGGCCCCGAACGCATCAACGCCCCAACGATCCAACGCCCCAACGATCCAACCCCCTTTGTAGGGAAATCCCCGGTACGTGTGGGGGAACCGTCCCTGACGGCTGTCTTTTTGGATCATGTGTACGTTATCGGATGCGGGGCGCCCGTTGAGGCCGTCGCGTGTCCACCGACCGTGTTCACCGACCGCACCGATTATGACGGATATCATCATTGTTGACGACCATCCGCTGATGCGAAAAGGTCTGGCTCTGGCGCTCGACGCAGAGGCGGAGTTCAACGTGTCGGGGCAGATGAGCAGTGCTGAGGAGGCGCTGGAAGACATTGACGAGTTGGAGCCCGACCTCGCCATCATCGACATTTCGCTGCCGGGCATGAGCGGGATGGAGCTCGTGAAGCACCTTCAGGCTCGCAAGCCGGACATCAAGATCCTCGTCGTGTCGCGCCACGACGAAACGCTCTATGCCGAGCGTGCCATTCGGGCCGGTGCCCGCGGGTACGTGATGAAGCTCGAAGCCGGCGAGATGATCGTCAAAGCCGTCCGGCAGGTCATGCGTGGGGGCATCTATGTGAGCGACGAGATCAACGAACGCCTGCTGATGAGCATGGCCACGGGCGGGCGGGAACGCATCACGCAATCGCCGCTGGAGATTCTCAGCGACCGCGAGCTTGAAGTGTTTGAGCTCACGGGCCACGGTTCGTCCACGCGCGACATCGCCGAACGCCTGCACCTGTCCGTGAAGACCGTCGAGTCGTATCGGGCCCGCATCAAGAAGAAACTGAACCTCGAATCGGCAACCGAACTCATGAAGCACGCGGTGCAGTGGGTTGAGAGCGAAAGCGCGACCTGATCGCCCCGCTGTTTCACGCGTCCCAACCCTTCTTATCGTCACGGAACCCCGAACGGCCATGCTTGACATCAACCGGATTCTTTTTCCGACAGACTTTTCGGCAGTCGCGGAAGATGCCTTCTCGCACGCCGCACACCTTGCGATGCGGTACGACGCCGAAGTGTACGTCTTTAATGTCGTGACCCCGCAGGAGGCTCACGAGATGAACCCGATGGAATACCTTCCGCTTGAAGAAGTGGAGGGCCGTCCCGGCATGTTCTACATGCCGGCGGAAGGCGTCGACGTGAAAACGCCCTCAGAGGAGGAGGGGCGCGTCCGCGTGACGTACGGTCAGATCGAGTCGGTCTCGCCTGCCCATGCCATCATTGAGCAGGCCAAGTCCGACGAGGTCGACCTGATCGTCATGGGCACGCACGGCCGGCGCGGCTTCGACCGGCTCCTCAGCGGAAGCGTATCGGAGGAGGTCGTGCGTGAGGCGCCCTGCCCCGTGTTTACGGTGCTTGCGGGCGACGAGCCGACGGCCGGTCCGTTCGTGGATCACGTGCTCGCCCCGGTGGACCTGTCCGACCAGTCCCATCTTGTGGCCGACCACGCGGCCGAGCTCGCGGCGACGTACGAGGCGCGGCTGACGCTTATGCACGTGGTTGAGCAGGCGGCCTACCCGACGGTCTACGGCGTGGACCCGCTGGCGCCGGACCTGCCGAACGTCGAGGCCCGGGCGCGGGAAGCGCTCGAGGAAGTCGCTGACCGCGTTCGCGACCGTGTCGATGAGGTGCAAACGGTGATCACAACCGGGTACGCGGCGCGCGATATCGTCGACTATGTAGAGGAAGGCGACGTCGATCTCGTGGTAATGGCGACGCACGGACGGACCGGTTTGAAGCGGTTCGTGATTGGCAGCGTGGCCGAGAAGGTCGTGCGGACGGCACCGTGCCCGGTGTTCACGTTACGGTCCTTCGGCCGGAGTTTGCTACTGCAACCGGCGGGCGAGGGTAGCGAAAAAGCGTCGTAAGCCGGTTCGGCCTGATGGGCCAACGGATGGGTTCGAATGTCGCTTGCGGACCGGTTCACCACATACAACAGGATGACCCGACCCCTGACACCAATCGCTGTCAGGGGTCTTTTTGTGAAAATAAGATGCAACGAACCGGTCGGGTAGGCTGCATACATGCGTTAATAACCGACGGAAGAGGGATCGCGTCTGTCCGTCAGCCGCAGTTTGTGATGGCAAAAGGCTCTCATCCACGACTTTGTTGTGTAAAACAGGTCTTTTGATTAAAAAACTGCGGGTCGAAAGCGGTTTGCTGTTGTTTTCTTGAAATGTCTTTGCCTCCGTGGCGACGGGGTTCGAAGCATTCACAGGCGTAATGATTTCTTGACATCCTCGGGGACCGTCGCTATCGTACACGCGGAAGCGGTTCCGCGAACCCTTCGAACCGGGTTCCGGCCGTGTTTTGTGCCGAGTGCGTTACACGACGCCCGGCCAGTCGCCACCCCTCATTAAATCGAAGGTTCGTGGGACGAACGACGATTGATGACGTTGCGGAGCGGGCCGGGGTCTCGAAGTCGACGGTGTCGGCTGTTATGAACGACAGTCGGCCGGTGAGCGACGGAACGCGAAGCAAGGTCATGGCGGCGGTCAGCGAATTGAATTACCGACCGCGCTCCACTGCCCGCAACCGCATGCGCAGCGGTCGAAGCATCGGAATCGTCGTGAAGGAGCGCGCCAACCCGTTCTTTTCCGAAATTGCTGACGGCGTCAGCCGCCGCGCTCGCGAGGCGGGCTACACCGTCTACACCGCGAGTTCGGAGGGAGACTTTGCCGCGGAGACCGAGATCATCGAGGATCTCCAGCGTCGAGACACCGACGGCCTCATCATCTACCCCGTGATGAACGATGAGACCGATCTGACGAATCTGATTGAGCTTCGCCGGGCCCGCATGCCGTTCGTCCTGATGGAGCACATCCTCGGGGTAAAGGCCAATACGGTCGACGTGAGCTTGCTGTCCGCGTCGAAAGCGGCCGTGTCCTACCTGATCGAAAACGGCCATCGGCGGATCGTCCACTTCGCCGGACCGGCATACTCGACGCACAGCGATGATCGTATCGCCGGGATGCGCCATGCATTTAGCGAGTCCGAACTGGCGTTTTCTGATCGTATGGTGGTGCAGGCCGGGGCGCGGATGGAGGACGGGTACCGCGCGGCCCTCAATTACCTTGAGAGCGTGGACCCCGATGACCGTGCAACGGCCGCCACCTGTTTTAACGACCTCGTCGCCGTCGGGGTGGCTCGAGCGCTTCGCGAGAACGGGCTCGACGTTCCGGGGGACGTGTCCCTGATCGGCTGCGACGGCATCGACCTGCTGGATTTTATGCCGACCCCGCTGACGACCCTGCGCAGCCCCCGACGCGAAATGGGGGCGTGCGCGGCCGACATCCTGATTCATCAGATCGAAGCTGATACGCAACCCGACATTCAGCAGGTCAGCTTCGAGCCCGAACTCGTCGTGCGCGCCTCGACGCGTCCCATCCGATCCGTCGGCGCCGCCTGATCCTTCCGGCGGCCCGAGCAACACCTGTTTGACGACATCCGATCCGTTTTTTCCCTAGCATCCACACGATTATGCAACGCAGCTTACGAGTTCTTTTCGTGCTCCTGCTTGCATGTGCGGTGTCCTCTGCGGCACCAGCTTTCGCACAGCAACAGATTAGCGGTACGGTGACGGACGCCCAGACGGGTGAGTCCCTCCCGGGCGCCAGTGTGTCGGTTCCCGGCACCACGACCGGTACAGCGACCGACATCGACGGCCAGTATGAGCTAACGGTCGATGCGGACGCGGATTCGCTCCGGTTCTCTTTCGTCGGGTATTCCGCCCGCACGGTTGCCATCGCCGGACGCTCCACCATTGACATTGCGCTCTCCCCCGCCACCCAGCAGCTTGACGACATCGTTGTTATCGGCTACGGTGCCGTGGAGGAGCGGGACGTGACCGGGTCCGTCGAAAAGGTCAACGCCGCCGACTTCAACCCGTCCGCGGGCGTGAGTCCCGAGCAGCTGATTTCCGGTAAGGTCGCTGGGGTGCAGATTTCGACGACGGACGGCGCGCCGGGTGGCGAATCGTTCATCCGGATTCGTGGTGCCACCTCCGTGAATGCATCCAGTCAGCCGCTCTTCGTGGTTGACGGCGTGCCGATTGATAACGAAGGCGCGCAGGCGCAGCGGAACCCGCTTAACTTCCTGAATCGCAACGAAATCGAGAGCATCACCGTCCTGAAGGACGCTTCTGCGACCGCCATCTACGGGACGCGAGGCGCCAATGGTGTTGTGATTATTGAAACGAAGGGTGCAGACAGCGGCGAGGCACGCGTCACCTATAGCGGCTCGGTTTCCGCCTCGAATACAGTCGAAAACATCGACATTCTCGGGCCGCAGCAATTCCGTCAGGTCGTTGCCGACCGTACGCCGTCGCGCGTCTCCGAGCTGGGAGACGCCGAGACCGACTGGCAGGATGCTATCCAGCGGACGGCCATTGGTCAGGAGCACAACCTCAGCATGTCGCGCGGCTACGAAGATGCGACGATCCGCTTCAGTCTTGGCTACCTCGACCAGGAGGGGGTGCTGCAGCAGTCTGCCACCCGCCGTCTGAGCACCGGGTTGAAGTACACGCAGTCGCTTTTCGACGATCAGCTCCAGCTTCGCGCCAACGTGAAGGGGGCGAAAACGGAAGACGACTTCGAGCCCGACGGCATGGTCGGCGGCGCTGCGAGCTTTGCCCCGACACAGCCGATTCGCGACTTCACCAGTCCGTTCGGCGGCTTCTTCGAGTGGGGTGGATCCAACCTCGCGGAGGACAACCCGGTCGCCCAGTACGTGCTGGCGCGCAATGTCGGGACGGCCTTCCGCACGCTCGGAAACGTCGAAGCGGAATACGAACTTCCGTACCTGACAGGCCTGAGTGCTCGTGTAAATCTCGGATGGGACGTATCGACCGGTGAGCGGGAGGCGTTCCAGCCGACGTTTCTGAAAACGCAGGCCGAGCAGGGCGAAGAGCGAGCCGGTGTGGTGGAGCGCTTCAGTTTCACGCGAACCAACCGTCTGCTCGACGCCTACCTCAACTATGACCGTCGCTTTGAGGAGATCGACAGCAAGTTCGATGTGACGGCGGGATACTCGTTCCAGGACTTTGATGAGGAGTATCCGGAGTTTACCGCCAACGGCCTCTCCACGAACGCCTTCGGCGAGAACGCGACGCCGGTCACGAACACCGAGTTCAGTACAACAGCGCTGAACGAGCTTCAGAATCGGCTCGTGTCCGTCTTCGGTCGAATCAACTACACGTACCTCGACCGCTACCTGCTGACCGCTACGGTTCGCCGCGACGGCAGCTCTCGCTTTGGTCCGGACAATCGCTACGGTACGTTTCCCTCCGCCGCTGTTGCCTGGCGCGCGCATCAAGAGCCGTTCCTCCAGAACATCGATGCATTCGCCGACGTGGTGTCGAATCTGAAGCTGCGTCTCTCGTACGGAGAGACGGGCAACCAGAACTTCGGCGACTTCCTTTACAAGCGCTTTTACACGCCCGGTGGCCCTCAGGCCCAGGCGCAATTCGGTGCCGGAGAGGACGAGGAGTTCATCAACACGATTCGCCCGTCGGCTGCCGACCAGACCCTTGGTTGGGAGCGTACGCGGATGTACACCGCCGCGCTGGACATCGGAATTTACGACGACCGGTTCAACGCCTCCGTCGAGTTGTACGACTCCGTGACGGACGACCTGCTCTTCAACGTGCAGCTTCCGGGCTTCATTCAGCCGGGAGACTTTGCCGTCACGAACATCGGCTCGGTTGAGAACCGGGGCGTGGAGGTTGCGCTGGACGGCGAGATCATTCGGACGGAGGCCTTCAGCTGGAATGCATCCTTCACGGGGGCCTACAACCAGAACGAAATCACGAAAGTCCGGGGTGAGCCTGGCGACTTCGAACTGGTCGGCGGCATCTCCGGTGGTATCGGCAACAACGTTCAGATCATCCGGGAAGGCGACGCGATCCGGTCCTTCTACTTGTTCGAGCACAAGCTCGACGAGAACGGGGAGCCGCTCGTGGACGGCGTCGATCACAACGGTGACGGCACCGCCAACCGCCTCGACTACTACGTCGACCGCAACGGTGACGGCGAGATCAACACCGACGATCGCTACATTGCCGGATCGCCGCAGCCGGACTGGGTCCTGGGTCATACCTCGCAGTTCCGTTACCAGGACTTCGACCTGAGCTTCACGATTCGCGCGAACCTCGGGCACCAGGTCTACAACAACGTGGCCTCGAACTACGGGAACTACTCCCGCATCTCGCCGGGATCCCCGGCGCTCTCGAACCTGCACGTCTCCGCTCTCGAGAATAATTTCGAGAATGGGCTCTATCTCTCAGACGTGTACGTCGAGGACGCGGCCTTTCTGCGGATGGACAACATCACGCTCGGGTACACGACCAATGTCATCCCGTACGTCAACAGCGTCCGGATTTACGGCTCGGTCTCGAACCCATTCGTTCTGACGGGCTACTCCGGTGTGGATCCGGAGGTCGGCGGTGACGACTCCCGGGGGATTGACAACAACATCTATCCCCGCTCGCGCACCTTTACCACAGGCATCAGCGTGAGCCTCTAGCAAGCGCCTGCATCAGCCTGACATCTTTTGCTCAGATTGACATCGAACCTCCATGTATACGACACTGAACGGCACGATGCTGTACCGGCTGCCGCGTGTGGTACTTACGCTCGCGCTTGCCGCGGTTTTATTCGGACTCGCCGCCTGTGACAACGTCGCAGTTCCCCCGAAGAGCCAGGCCTCGGAAGAGCTGATCTTCCAGGATGAAAACGCCTATCGTCAGTATCTCGGCAAGCTGTACGCCGGGCTGAACGTGACGGGGCAGGTGGGCCCGTTTGGCGACGTTGACGTTGAAGTGATCGCCGACGAAGGCTTCTCGCAGTACATGCGACTGTACTGGCAGATGCAAGAGCTTCCGGCCGACGGCGCCGTCATCACCTATCAGGATGCCGGCGGGGCTCCGCAGGAACTCAACCAGGCGACCTGGAACCCATCCAACGCCTTTCTGGCCGGGATGTACAGCCGGATCGGCTTCCAGGTGGCGAACGCCAATATCTTCATCAAACAGTCCCAGCCCAATGTGCTCGCCAACCGGGAGGTGAGCGAGACGCTGCAGGAAGAGATTCCGGAGTTTATCGCCGAGGCCCGCTTCCTGCGTGGACTCAGCTATTACCACGCGCTTGATCTCTTCGGCGGCGTTCCGATCGTAACCGAAGAAAGCCCGGCAGGTACCACGCCACCGCCCTACCCCGGCGAGACCAAGGAAGAAGCGCGGCGCGCGGTCTTCGATTTTGTGGAGTCCGAAATGCTGGCTATCACCGGAGAAGCGGACACGCCCGACGGGCAGGTTCTTCCGGATCCATCGCAGCAGCAGTACGGACGCGCCAGCAAAGCCGCCGCCTACATGGTGCTGGCCAATATCTACCTGAACGCCGAAGTCTACATCGGCGAGCCCCGCTACGGGGACGCAGCCGAGTACGCGCAGAAGGTGATCGACTTCGGGTTCCAGCTCGATGACGAGTACCAGCACCTGTTCCTGGCGGACAACCACACGGCGGACGGGATCATCTTTGCGATCCCGAACGACGGCCAGCGGACGCAGCACTTCGGCGGGACGCAGTTCCTGACGCACGCCGCCGTCATCAACGCGAACATGGACCCGGCCGCATACGGCATCGACACCGGGTACGACGGCCTGCGCACGCAGCCTGAGACGGTCGATCTGTTTGAGACAGGCGACCAGCGTCCGGTCTTCGACAACACACCGGGCAACCAGTTCTTCCGGAGCGGTCAGAGCCTTCAGGTGACGGATCTTCTCGATCCGACCGCCGGCTATGCCGTCCCGAAGTTCCAGAACAAGACATCGACCGGTGCCGACGGGCAGAATCCCACGTTCCCCGACACCGATTACCCGCTCTTCCGAGTCGCCGAGGCGTACCTGATTTACGCCGAGGCGGTCACACGTGACCCGGGCGCCGGCGACCCATCGACCGCGCTCAGTTACGTGAACGACGTGCGCGAACGGGCAGGCCTGACGACGGACATCACGTCGTCGGAGCTCGACCTTGAGTTCTTGCTCGAAGAGCGCGGACGAGAGTTCTTCTGGGAGGCGAAGCGCCGGACCGACCTGGTTCGCTTCGGCCGCTTCACTGGAAGCGACTACGTCTGGGCCTGGAAGGGTGGCGCGCAGAACGGGACCTCCATCGGGGCCTGCCGCGCGCTCTATCCGCTGCCGGCCGGCGAGCTGGCGGCCAATCCGAACCTTCCGGAAAATGAAACCTGCTAAGCGCATGCCGACGCCCTGCTTCGGACGCGCGCCGGGTCGGCTGACGGCTCGGTGGCGTCCGGGGTAGCGCATGCGTCGCGGCTGACGCGCTGCTGGACCGGGGACGGCCCCGCCGGTGGTACGCACACATCCGCGATCCCCATTGCGAAGTACACACTGTTGTTCTCACATTTTCTCGAGCCGACATGCGCCG
This sequence comes from Longibacter sp., assembly GCF_051155795.1. Classification (NCBI taxonomy): domain Bacteria; kingdom Pseudomonadati; phylum Rhodothermota; class Rhodothermia; order Rhodothermales; family Salisaetaceae; genus Longibacter; species Longibacter sp. Next base: position 2,003 of record NZ_DAXETW010000121.1, on the reverse strand, counting down.
AATCATACAGTTATCCTTAGGCCTGATGGCCGCCGTCCTCCTGGGGCTTGTTGCCGCCGGGTGTGACGAAACGCCGACCAGCGTCGAGGACTTCGACTTCCAGCCCGACCTGAGGTCACCCGCCTCTGCCAGCCTGGTGCTAATTGGCGACGCCCGCACGACCTTCACGATCTCGTACCAGGGACTCGACGGAGCCCCGCAGATTACGCCCTCCGGCGACCTTGTCACCTCGGTTGTGAGCGAGGAAGGCTCGCCCCAGCGCGGTGGCACGCAAGAGCTTGAGGTCACCTACGACGGGCAGATCTCGGGCAACAGCATCGTCCGTGAGACCATCGCTGTCGCCGGACAGGCCGACGGACGCCAGATTGCCGATACGGTCAGCGTCTCCATCGCCCCGTTCGTCGTGTCGACCGACTTCGAGCCGCGCTTCGCCGTCGTGTCCGACTACGACGAGCGCACCCGGTCTGAAACCGGAGGGGCCAGCGCCACCGTCGTGGAGTCGTCCAGTCTCAACCTGACGCGGAGCACGGGCGTCAACTCGCTCGAAATCAGTGATCCTGGAACGGGCGGTAGCGTCACGTTTGAACGCCGCGCCAGTGCGCCGTCCGCCGACCGCTTCTCGTTCATCGTGCGACCGGATCCGAGCACCGACTTCGAACTGACGCTCACCTTTACCGAGGACATCGGTGGCGGCACCGCGTCGTATGATTACACGATTCCCGTCGAAAGCGGGGATGAGTGGGTCGAATACGGGATCGGGTTCGACCAGATCAACCCATCGTTTGACCCGGTCGATAGCCGCGCCGGAGGATCCGGGCCGCTGGAAAGCGTGACCCTTTCCGCCGACGCGAACGTAACCTACGCCGTAGACGACATGATGCTGTCGACGGCCGAACTCGATGTCGTCGAAGTTGACGACTTTGAGGCCGCGACGCTCGAGTACTCGTGCGTGACGCTCGAAGGCTCCAGCGACGTCGCCGACGAAAGTGCCGGCTTCACCTCGCGGCGCGTTGACGGTGGCGGCTGCTTCGGCTACAACTACAACGGCCTGAAGGTGAACCTGCCCAACAACGGCGTGCTTTCGCTGCGCGTGAAAGGAGCCGTGGACGGTGACGCTCTCTTCGCCTTCCTTGAGACGCCGAATGCGGCCGGTGGGTACAACTTCGACAACGGTACGGAGATCGCTCTCCCCGCCGCGACGGAGTGGACCACCGTCACGATCCCGCTGTCCGCCATGGGGGATGAGCCGTCGGCCATTTATGCCGAAGGACTGAACAACGTCGGCTTCGAGTCGAGAGGCTCGGATCCAGACTTCCTCATCGATGACGTTCAGTTTCAGCCAGCAGGGAACTGACCCACACCGCCGCGCTTGCACCGCTCGATGCGGTGCTCCGCGCGTACGGAGGCTCTTGCAACCATGATGACCATGATGTTGTGAGACGGTAGCTCAGGCGCACCGGCTCCGCGTAGCCGGTGCGCTTTTGCTACACCAGGGTTCTACGATGTAACGTGGCCCTTTTGATGTCCCAGGGCCCCTCCCGGAGAGACGAATGGCGTCCGTCGCCCGTCTCTCCGAGAGGATGGCCGTGATCTCGTCCGAGCCACCTCCTTTCCTCGCAGCCCGCCGCCTGTCCCCGCGATCTCATGTCCGAAGCTACTCCCTATCGCACCTCGACGCTTCTGCGGCGAGTGCTGACCCTGTTCGTTGGCGTCGTCGCCGCGGCGTCCCTCGCTCTCGCGCCGCCGGCCTTCGGGCAGAGCAGCAGCCCGGTCGTGGAAACCGAGCCGGTCGTTCCGTCTGAAAACGGCTCGGTTACGGTGTTCTTCAACGCCGATGAGGGCACCCAGGGCCTCATCGACTTCGGCGGCACCGTCTACGCCCACACCGGCGTGTACACGACGAGCAGTCCCGACACGTGGACGTGCGTGAAGAACTACTGGCCGACGGAGTCGCAATTTTCCGGCAACCGGTCCGATACGGAACTGACGCGCCTCAGCGCGAA
>NZ_DAXETW010000120.1:0-3388 GCF_051155795.1 Longibacter sp. | reverse complement strand
ATGCGCTCGCAGCTCGCGACGACGTTCGACCCGGACAACGTGACGAAAAAAACGTTTCAGCGCGTCTGTAAACCGGTCGGAAAGCGGGCGAAAACGGTCGCACGTGATAGCGGATGGGTGGTGCAGCAACTCGCGGAGAAGTTCCGGAATCCGGCACATCAGCTGGATTCGATCGCCGCGCAGGCGTACGACCGCTTCGAGGCCAACCCCGGTCGGACGGCTCTGTGGCGTCGCACAACGCTCAACGGGACCGAGGGATGGCGCTATTTTCACCGGATCACCGTCGAACCGAGTTGCCTCGCATGTCACGGCCCCAAAGACGAGCGACCGGCCTTCATCCGCACCGCCTACCCGGACGACCGAGCCCACGGCTTTTCTCCGGGCGATCTCCGCGGGCTCTACGCGGTCTTCGTACCGGACGTGGACTCGGCAGACGAGCGCGCTTCGACGCCGGGACCATAACCCGGGGGCGCGACGGTCTCGCTTCCGACCGCTACGGATGAGGTAGGCAGAACCGGTCGCACGACGAAATCCGGCCCGCCCCTACGCGAACTGTCACGGAGCGGAGCATGCATGAGAAACAAACGGTAGCGTTACTTGTTAATACACGTACTAATGTCCTGAACATGCAGGCATGGGTCGAACACGCCTGGCCCGGTTGGACCGCCGCTCTCATCCACCTCGTCTCTCTCCGCGCGGTTCTACCTGGGCCCCGGCGTCCGCGCTCACTCTTCCGTTCACATTTGCCGTCCGTTCCATGGAATCCACCGCCCGAACCAACGGCGCTTCATCGCTGGAAAAGCGCTTACATGATCCCGAGACCGTCCAGAAGTTGAACCATCTGCTCGACCAGCTCGACACCATCGAGCGGGCAGTCGACACCCTGGAGCGGCTGGAGCACCAGCTGCCGATGGCCCTGAGCACGGCCGCGGACGTACTCGACGACGAACTCACCCGCGCCGCCGAACGCGGCGTGGTGCTCGACGAACGAGCCGGCGAGGCCCTTCGGCTGGCGGAGAAGCTAACCGAACCCGACACCGTCGAGACGCTGACGCGCCTCATCGACCGGCTGGACCGACTCGAACAGATCGCGGACCTCGCCGACCAGGTGCCCGCAGCCATGGCCACAACCGTGGACACCCTCGACGAAGCGCTTACCCGGGCAGCGGATCGTGGCGTCGTCCTCGACGAACGGATGCGCGAAGGGCTCGCTCTGCTGGAGGTCTTGACCGAGCCGAAGACCGCACAGTCCCTGGGTGAACTAGCCGGCCGATCCGAACAGATCGCTGAACTCGCAAAGCTCGCCGATCACGCGCCCCGGGCCATCGCTACCGTGATAGACATCATTGATGCGGAGTACGCCCGCGCCGCAGACGCCGGGTTCGACCCCGAACGGGCTCTCCGCGATGCTGCCTCTGCCCTCGGCAAGTTGTCCGAGGTCTTCCGCACCAACGAGTTTCGAGCTCTGCTCGACTCCGGCGTACTGGACCCCGAAGCCCTGCAGGTCATCGGCGGACTCGGCACCGCCCTCGTCGAAAGCCAGAAAGAGGCCACGCGCGGCGAGACGCCGAAGCGTGGCATGTTCGGCCTCCTCGGCGCCCTCCGCGACCCAGACGTGCAGCACGCGGTCGGCTTCCTCACAAGCTTCGCCAAACGCTTCGGTCGCCAGCTTCGCCCCTAACGTGCCGACGCCACCCCCTGACCCACACGTTTCTCCTCCCATCTCACGACTGATCCCATGAAAGACCATTATCGCGTACTCGTTGTCGGAGGCGGCACCGGTGGACTCATGGTCGCCTCGCAACTGCTTCAGCACGAAGACGACCTCGACATCGCCGTGATCGAGCCATCCGACAAACATTACTATCAGCCGCTCTGGACGCTGGTCGGCGGCGGCGTTTTCCCGAAGGAGGAGTCCGAACGCGACGAAGCGGACTTCATCCCGGATGGGGCCGATTGGATCCAGGATGCCGTCGCCGAACTGCACCCCGAGGAAAACCGCGTTACGCTGAAAAGTGGCGAGAGCGTCGGGTACGACCACCTCGTGATGGCGGCCGGCATTCAGATCGACTGGGATGCCATCCCCGGCATGGCCGACGGACTCAAGCACCCGGGCAGCGGCGTCGTCTCCAACTACTCGTTCGACACATGCGAGAAGACCTGGGAAGCCATCGAGGCGTTTCCGAAGGGGGGTACCGCGCTGTTCACCGAACCCACGACGGGGGTCAAGTGCGGCGGAGCCCCGCAGAAGATCATGTACCTTGCCGACGAAGCCTTTCGGCGAAACAGCGTCCGTGACGGCAGCCGAATCGCGTTCATGAAAGCGAAAGGCAAGCTCTTCTCTTCCCCCAAGTACGAGCGCACGCTTTACGACGTGGTAAAGCGCAAGGACATCGAGGTCAACCTGATGACGGAGCTCGTGGAGGTACGCCCCGACGAGCGCGAGGCTGTATTCAAGAACATTGAAACCGGGGACGCGCACACCGAGCACTACGACCTGATCCACGTCGTGCCGCCGATGACGGCACCGGATTTCATCGCGCAAAGCGATCTGGCCGACGAGGAAGGATGGGTGGACGTCGATTCCGGCTCGTTGCGCCATACACGCTACGAAAACGTGTACGCGCTGGGAGACAACTCCAACCTTCCCACGTCGAAAACCGGCGCAGCCATCCGCAAACAAGCGCCGATCCTGGTCGATCAACTGCTCGCCGCCCTCCATGATCGCGAGCCGCTTAATGGACGCTATAACGGCTACACGTCGTGCCCGCTCGTGACCGGCTATGGAAAACTGGTGCTCGCTGAATTTGACTACGACAAGAATCCCGAGGAGAGCTTTCCCTTCGACCAGTCCAAGGAGCGATATTCGATGTATGCCCTGAAAGCCTATGGCTTGCCGCGCATGTACTGGAACGGCATGTTGCGCGGCCGGATGTAACGGATAGACGCCCGCAGGGGCCCTCCTTTCATTTGGGAGCCGGTGTCCGCGACGGCGGGTGCCGGCTCTGTTTTACGCGAGACCGAACGCTGGAAGAGGTTCTCTAAAAGCGCAGACGCAACGAGAGGCCGGAGGCGACCTGCCCGCCGGGCAAAGCGATTGCCGTCGGTCGCACGGCAACGGTCTCGGATTTCCCACCACAGAACCGGTCCGGAGTCGTGTCCATGGACCATCCCACGCCTGCCATCATCACGAGAAAACCGGGAAGCGAGTATGCAACAATCTTAAACGGAGCGGTCAGGATGGCGCCGAAGCCATCGTCTTCCGTTTGGTCGAGGGCGAGCTTCACTCCAGCGACCATTCCGAGCAGTCCCGTTCCGCGAATGCTCGTACCAAGCACGGCCCGCCGCGAGTCGCGTACGCACCAGTGGCCCATGGACGGTCCAACCA
>NZ_DAXETW010000119.1:0-32345 GCF_051155795.1 Longibacter sp. | reverse complement strand
CCGAAATTGGACCAGATCGGGGAGGCGAGGGAGTAGTAACCGCGGCTGACGTAGTCGAAAAACGTGTCGCCGAAGCCGTCGATGCCGAGGATGGACTCGGCGTGGTCGGCGATCTGGCGGACGCGCTCTTCCGCCGTCACGCCATCGAGTAGATAGCCGCGGCGAAGGAACGTCCGGATGTCATCGTTTAGCCAGTGAAAGGGCGGGCGCTGGGTCGCTACCGGGGCGGGCATGGTCGGGCTCGGTCAGATAAGGGGGAAATGTGTGCATCAGCGTCTCATCCGGTAGCCGGGCAGAGATGGAGCCGTAAGCGTCTACCAGAGGAGGTCGTGCAGGGGACGAATCGGTTGGGCTGGCCGCTAAAACAGATCGTCGCCGCTGACGCTCTGGGTCATCTTTGAGTAGCTGGTGCCGCGCTTGGAGAAGAAGTCGTTGCCCTTCGTAAGCAGGATCTCCTCGTAGAACCAGCGTGTTTCGGCAAGCCGGTCTGTGTTTACGTCGAAGAGCGGCTCGACGTCCACGTTGTCGAGCGCCTGGTTGAACTTGTCGCGGAGGAAGGTGTCGACCACCGAGCGGGGGAGGAAGTCGAGCGTGCCGTCGGCGAAGATCCAGTCGAGGATCTTCATTTCGGCGCGGTGCGCTTTGGTGCAGGCCGTCTGGACCTCGTCCTCGAATCCATCGCCGAACCATTCCGGCCGCTCTTCGCGCATTAGGTCGATCAGCTCGAGCCCGAAGAGGCCATGGATCTGCTCTTCCTTCGACGTTGCCTCGACGGCGTTTGCGACGCCCTTGAACCGCTTCTCATGCTTGTCGAAGGACAGCATGATGAGAAACTGGCTGAATAGGCTGACGTGCTCGACGAAAATGGAGAAGAGGAGAATGGAAAAGGCCAGCTCACGGTCCCGCCCGTCCTTGGCACGTTTCAGTGCGTCGTCGAGATAGTCGATCCGGTCGCGGATGGCCGGGATGGCGTCGATCTCGCGGAAGGCATCGTTCAGCCCGAGGCGCTCCAGGAGGTGGGAGTAGGCGTCCATGTGCCGGACCTCGGACTCCGCGAACGTCATCCCCACGGCACCGATCTCAGGAATCGGAAGGCGGCGGTACAGGTCAGCCCAGAATGTTTTGACCGACACCTCGATCTGCGCGATGGCGAGCATCGTTTTCTTGATGACGCTGCGCTCAACGTCCGTGCAGTTGACCCGGAAGTCCTGCACATCGCCCTCGAAGTTGAACTCGTCGTGGACCCAGTACGACTGGCGAATCGCCGTCTTATACTCCAGCAGATGCGGGTAGTCGTACGGCTTCAGGTGGACACGCGGCGTAAACAGACTTCGCTGGGTTTCGGCGCCCGTTGAAGACGATTCGGAGGCGACGGCGGTCGTGGGAGCGGTCATAAGCGGGCTCTGTGTAAGACGAAAACCTTTGAGCGTCAACGCGCCAAAGGCCACAGAGCAGAAGAGATGGGCACCGGTGCAATACGGCCGGCTCACAATTCATACCGCACAGACACGGTCCGACGGTCGAAATGCAGGTGCAACCACGCTCCACACTCGGAGACCACAGGCCCTATGACGCGTAGGGTCCCGGCCGGCGGCTCGAAGCCGAATCGGCCGGGTGTGATCGTCTTCTCAGCGGGCATTCGGACTGTTACCGTTGCGCGACAGTGCCGGAATTGCACCGGACTTCCCCCGGGTACCTGCCGTGACCGGCCGGTATCGATGCACCGAAAACGGCGCAACCGAAGAAGACGTGTGATGCTTTCTAATGTGCATGCAGAGTAGGGGCTGTCTGCAGAAGAGTCAAGCCGAAACCTGTGCTTTTTCGCCTACTCCGTAACGACCCCGTTGGAACGGTTTACACCGTGGGGGGAAGCTTTACGTTGGGCCGTGGCGCCGTCGACCGCTGGCGTTTCCGTTTCAGTTTTGCCTGAGTACTCTGGAATGCACGAGCGACGCCCCACAACCAGGTGCCGATGCTGCTCACGGTCAGTAGAACGAAGCCGGCGATGACCCACCACACACCGGGTGCCGCCTCGGGCCAGGACCCGGCGGTTGTCATCTGGTTGTTTGGAACCGGTAACGGAGCCTTGAACTGTTTTTGAACGGGCGGTGCGTCCCACGTTGCAAGACTGATCGTCATCGCTGTTCCGGGCGTGGTGGTGACCTCTCCGCGATGGTATTGCCGGTACGCGCTGAGGGAGACGGCATCGCCTGCCGCTGTGGTGAGCGTGACAGCCTTCGGGTTCGGCATCTCATTTCCTTCGAAGCGCAGTGCCATCGTCGACCCGTTTTGCAAGTCGCACGGCTTCCTGCACAGTAGATCGCCTTGCAGGTCGCCGCTCGCTATCGACGTGACAGCGACGTGGCCGGTGTTCTGGGGAGCATAGTACTGGATGCCGTCAATGGTTGAGAACACCACGACGCCAGAGTAGACCAGGGTCAGTGCGACAGAAACCACCGCGCCACGGAGCCACGGGAAGGGTCGCAGCGAAAAGCCCTTGTCCTCGTCCACATTTACGTGACGGTGCACGGGCTCCGACCGGACAACCCAGATGTAGGCGCCGGTCAGAATCGAGAAGGATAGCATCAACCCAAAGCTAAACCATAGCGCCTTCGTCCAGAAGCTGCCGAAGTAGCCGAAGTGGAGCGGGTCTGCCGCGTCGGTGATGAACGGCACGACGCCGAGGTCGCTGCTGCGTTGTATGCCGAGCACGTCGCCGGTATATGGGTTGACGTGGACCTCGTTGGCGCGATCCCGGGTGATCGGGTTGCCCCTCTGGCCGGTGACGGAGGCGGCATCGGTCGGGGCAAGCGGAAGACGGACGCCGCGGACGTCGAGTCCAGGGACGGCCGCTCGGGCGCGATCAGCGAGCACGCCGGCGGGAAGCATCGTCGCTCGATCACCGTAGGCAGGCAGCGTTTCGTCTGCGACATTTGGCAGCGGCTCTGCATGGAGCGCCTGATCGTTGCCGGTCCCGGTGAAGACGACCTCCGTGAAATAAAAAATGCCAGTTGCAGCGATCAGGATCGTAAATAGCAGTCCCCAGATGCCGGCGACTTTGTGGAGGTCGGAGCCGAAAAGCCGGCGTCCTTTGTCGCGGCGAATGGTGAAAAGCTGCTTCAGCCAGCCCTTGTAGTATAGCAGTCCGGTGAGGGCAGAAAAGAGAAGCGGAAACGCCATCAGCGTAACGAGAACGATGCCGCGGTCGCCGTCGAAAAACCTGCGGTGGAAGCTCCGAAAGAAGCGCTGCGTGTTGAAGAAACTCGTGTGCCCCTGCAGTTCGCCCGTAGACGGGTGGAAGTACGCCTTCCGGGTCTCACCGTCCGGCAGGGTGACGTATGCCCGTGCGGCAAAGCCCCGTTCGATCGGGGCGTACATGCCGAGGTTCACGCCGTCCGGGAACGTCTGATCGATCGACGCTTCGATCTCGGACCACGCGATGGGTCCGTTCGTCGCTTCGGCGCGTAGGTCGTCGTTCAGGAGCCAGTCGATCTCGTTCGAAAAGACTGCCACGGTTCCCGAAAGGCAGATCACGAACAGCAGGAGGCCGAGGTTGATGCCGATCCAGCCGTGAAGGCGGAAGAGCGTTTTTCTCCAGTTCGAAATCATGGGATGCTGTGGACGTCTGCAAATGAAAAGAGGACGACGCATGCGCGCCGTCCTCCGTGTGGCGAACATAGCTGACGTGCTAAAACGTGTAGCCGACGCTCAAGAGCGCCGTGCGGGGCGCACCGGGGTAGATCCGGCCGTAGTTGTAGCCGCCGGTCCAGTACGTTTCGTCCGTCAGGTTCTTCATTGTCGCCTTGATCTTGAAGCTGTTGACGGTGTAGAAAACCGTCGCATCCCAGATCGCATATCCGGGCAGCTGCAGCGTCTCTTCGAAGGTGTTGCGCTCGGTGACGAACTGCATGCCGCCGCCGAACCCGAGTCCGGTCAGCGCGCCGGACTGCACCGTGTACGTACCCCAGAATCCACCGGCGTGCTCCGGCGCGTTCTCTTTGATCCGCCCGATTTCATTCTCGTCGTCCGACTCCGTAATTTCCGCACGGTTGTAGGCGTAGTTGGTGGTCAAACGGAGACCGGGGATCGGTTCGCCCGCGACTTCGAGCTCCACGCCACGGGCGCGCTCCTCGCCTCGCTGTTCCAGACGCTGTGGATTCGCGGCGTCATTGGCATTCACCAGCACGTTTTGCTTCGTAATCTGGTAGATCGCCGCGGTGGCTAGCAGCTGGCCGTTCAGCAGGCGGGCCTTCGCACCGCCCTCCACGACGTTGCTCTCCTGCGGGTCGAAGGGACCGCCGAGCTGCGGGTTTAGCACCGACTCTGCCGTCTGCGGCTCGAAGCCTTCGGCGTACGTGCTGTAGATATTGATGCCGTTGGCGACCTCCACGACCCCACCGATGCGCGGTAGCCAGGTCGACTGGGCCGCGGTGTTGTCCACGTCCGGGAATGCGCTACGGAGACCCTCGAGCTGTTCTTCGGGGAGGATGTCGCGGTACCACTCGTGGCGTAGCGACAGCAGCAGACGGACGGGGCCGTAGGAAAGCTGATCCTGGATGTATGCGCCGTACGTGCGGGAGCGGATCGGGTCGGAGGTGCGGGCCTGCGAGAACCAGTTGGCCTCGTAGGTCGAGGAGTTACGGCCCTCGATCGTGTAGACCGGGTCTTCGAGATCGAAGTTACCCACATTGCCGCCCGGCGTTGGCGTGCCGTCCGGCAGAATGAACTGATCGGCACCGCGTGCACCCCACTGCGTCCGGTTATCGTCTTGCTGGAAGAAGTCCACGCCGCCCAGCGCTTCGTGGGAAACGGGTCCGGTCTTGAACTCGGCGGTGAGATAATTCGTCACGTTGTCGACCGTGCGCTCCTGGTCCCGCTTAATGAACGCGAGCTGGAGGATGGTCGGGTCATTCGGGAGGAAGACGTTGCTCGTGCGGTGCTCCTCCAGGTCCTGGTCGTAGCGGAACTTCATGTACGAGCTGTTCAGCTCGAGCCAGTCCGTGAACTCGTGGCTGAGCGAGGCTGTGACGTGGAAGTTGGTGTTGTGCATGTAGTCGCCCGGCTGGCTCAGCGCAAAGCTGATGGGCGTCGATGTCAGGTCGTCGCTCTGGTTGAAGATCGGCTGGCCGCGGTCGAGACGGGAGTCGAGGTCCGAGTAGACCAGGTCGACGTTCACGCGCGTTCGCTCGTTCGGGATGAACGACACCGATGGGGCGATCAGGTACGACTCGTTAAACTGAAGCGTCCGAAACGACTCTGCGTTCTCGTAGCCGAGGTTGAGGCGGTAGAGGACCGTGCCGTCATCGTTCAGCGGGCCCGTGAAGTCCGCCGTCGAGCGGTAGGTATCATAGCTGCCAAGCGTGAAATTGAGCGACTGCCGCGACGTGCGAAGCGGCTTTTTCGTCACGAGGTTGATCGTGCCACCCGGGTTCGTGTTGGCGAAGAGCGCCGATGCGGGACCTTTGATGATCTCCACGCGCTCGATGTGAGGCAAGATCGGACTGGTCCAGAAGGAGAAGCCCCCCTTCAAGCCGTTGATGAGGCGGGCATCCGAGGAACTGCCGCCAGAGGTACGGAAGCCGCGAGCCGTGTAATCGTTGTACCCCGAAAAGGTGTTGACGCCGCTTACGTTGCGGAGCGCCTCATCCAGCCGGTAGACCTGCTGGTCGTCGAGCACCTCTTTCGTAATGACCGAAATGGACTGCGGCACGTTCTCGAGCGGGGTGGCGGACTTGGTCGCGACGAAGCTGTAGTCGGCTTCGTAGCCGCGGGCGCGTCGTCCAATCACCTCGACGCCCTGCAGTTCGACGTCATCCTGCGTGAAGCGGAAGTTGGCGGTCGTCGTTTGACCTTCTTCAACGGTAATTTCGCGCTGCACCGTTTCATATCCAATGAAGGATGCCTGGATTACGTAGGTGCCTGCGGGGACCTCCTCGATCGCGTACTTGCCGTCGACGCCAGTGGCTGCGCCGAGGGTGGTCCCGCGGAGTCCGACGTTGACGCCTTCCACAGTTTCTCCCGTGGTGGCTTCGGCGATGGTCCCTACGACTCGACCGGTCGCCGCTTCCTGTGCAGCGGCCGGGGTGGATAACAGGCAGAGCAGGACCCAGATGACGAGGCGAACGGGAAGGGCTCGATGCACGCGTTGCAGCAGTGCCGAGGGGCGACGGGATGTGGGTGTCTGTCGTTCGGAGGTCGAACGCGCGGGTGGGTCGTCGGGAAGCGTCATTGATCGAGGATGCTGAGGGGTCTAGTTGTTTTTATCTATACCAAGTCTAAATTAGAGGAGTCTGACTTGCAAGAGGTCAATGTTCGAAGCTTTCTGAAACTCTGCAAACCCGCGGAATTGGAATGAGGCGTTCCCGTGAAGGGACTTGACGGGGCTCTGAGTTCTCGTTATTTAAAACGCGTCTACACTACATATCTCGTAATGACCCGCTCAACCGTGAATCATTCCGGCTCAACCGTGAATCATCTCGTTTCTGCACAGCCTCTGGTGATTTTTCTTGTTGTGCTCGGTATGCTCACGCTCCCGGCCTGCTCCCCGGACACCGATGCGTCGCGGGCTGTAAGCGAGGCGTCGGTGCAATCACAGCAGGCCCAAGAGGAAGAGGGTCATGACGCGGCCGCAGAAGACGAGGAGCATGGGGAAGAACACGCAGAGCTCGCCGTTTACATGAGCCGGATGCAACGCTGGACGCACAAAACAGCTCTGGCCGTCGAGGCGGAGAACGGCGAGCTGTCGGAGTTTTACCTGCATGAACTGGAGGAAAGCATCGAGACGACGCAAATGGAAGCGCCGGTCTACGAAGGATATGAGGTGGGGAAGCTGACGGAGTCAATGCTCGTCCCGGTCGTGGAGCGGCTCGACGCGCCCGTTGATGACGGCGACTGGAGCGGGGCAAAGCGGCAGCTCGCGAACATAGCGAACGCCTGCAATCAGTGCCACGCCGCAACCGATCACGGCTTCATCCGCATCCAGCTGGACGATCTCGACCAACCGTACGCCCAGGAGTTCGGCACGGAGTAGGGATTGCGGATTGGGGATTGGGGATGTCGAATGGCACGGCCGCTGCTTGAGCGATGGCAAACTCCCGGGACCCGGAACTCGGAACGCTGAACCATACATCCCGACCTGCGCACCTGCAAACATACATACCCCCCAACCTTGCCTCCCGCGCCGAGTCCACGCATCGGTGCGAAACTAATATAGATGATGTTCAATATAATGGCTGCATCAGATCCTTCATTCTCCCGGCCGACCGGTATGCCCGCCTGTGACTGTAGCGTCCCTTCCGGAGACCGCCTGCAGGACGCGGATGTCCAGCAGCACGCGGATCGTCTAAAGGCATTATCTAATCCCGTGCGTCTTCGCATGGTCGATCTCATTTACGACGGCGGTGGCGAGATCTGCGTGTGCGAGTTCACCGAGCATTTCGATCTCAGCCAGCCCACGATCTCCCATCACCTGAAGGTGCTGCGCGACGCCGGACTGATCCGCAGTCGCCGGGACGGCACGTTCGTCTATCACCGTGTTGTGCCGGGGGCCTTCACCGGCCTATCGGACCTCATGTCGCGATTTGCAACCGTCCGCGAACCGGTTACGACTTGACGCGAAGACGACGGATTAAAAAATTTTCCCGATTATATCGAAGAACGTTGATGTGATCATCGGTGCTTTCCGGATTCACCTGTCCCTCGCCCCTTCATCAGCCCCACTCGTGATGTCCCGTTCTGACGCACGCCGCTCCGTCGTTTTCGTTTGCACGCACAACTCCGCCCGATCGCAGATGGCGGAGGGGTATCTCCGAAGCGCTGCCGGTGATCGGTACACGGTCTACAGTGCGGGAACGGAGCGCACGCACGTTCGGCCTCACGCCATTGCGGTCATGAACGAGATCGGCATCGATCTGACGAGCCATCACTCGAAGACACTGGACGACCTGGAGGAGGTCGACAAGGACATCGTCGTGACCGTGTGCGATCACGCAAAAGAAACGTGCCCCGTCGTCCACGCAGAGCAGGTGATGCACAAAAGCTTTCCCGATCCCTCGGCAGCAAGTGGAAGCGAAGAAGAACGCCTCGAAGCATTCCGCTCCGTCCGCGACGACTTGATCGCCTGGATCGACGAGACATTCGTAGCGACACCTGAGACGTAAAGCCGGATTCTTCCTGTCGTCGCGTCGGCGAACTTTGTCGCGTGTCCCATCCCGTAAAGCAGGCAAGTGGCTCGGGTCAAATCCAATCCACAACCCACAATCAACAATCGTCAATCCCTACCCATGAACACACCAGACGACGTAAAAGCCAGTGTCCGTGAGAAATATGCATCCATCGCTCGCAGCAACGATCAGGGTGACGGCTCCTGCTGTTGCGGCTCTGCCGGCGACGAGCTCGAGGTCACGATGATCGGCGATGACTACGACGGCGTGGAGGGCTACGTGGCCGACGCCGACATGCAACTCGGGTGCGGCGTGCCGACGGATCTTGCCGAGATTCAGTCCGGTGACGCCGTGCTCGACCTTGGCTCGGGCGCGGGGCTGGATGCCTTCACGGCACGTCACATCACCGGTCCAGACGGCCGGGTCGTTGGCGTCGACATGACGCCCGAAATGGTGAAGAAAGCCCGGGCAAACGCCGAGTCTCTCGGGTTCGAGAACGTGTCCTTCCTTAAGGGCGATATCGAAGATCTTCCGCTGGGAGATGCGCAGTTCGATGTCGTGATCAGCAACTGCGTCCTGAACCTCGTCCCCGATAAAGCGACGGCCTTCTCAGAGATGTACCGCATGCTGAAGCCCGGTGCGCACTTCTGCGTCTCCGACATCGTGGTGAGGGGTGCGTTGCCTGAGGCCGTTCGTCGCTCCGCGGAGATGTATGCCGGGTGTGTGGGCGGGGCAATCGAAGAAGAAGAGTACCTCGCGCTGCTGGAGGCCGCCGGGTTCGAAGACGTAGACGTCGTTCGTCGCAAAACAATCAACGTGCCGGACGAGGCCCTGCTGAAGCGTGCGTCCGAAGAAGATGTGGCCACCTTCCGCGACGGCGGCGCGATCGAAAGCATTACCGTACGCGGAAGCCGCAAGGTGTGAAAGGGTGAAGGACTGAAAGGGTGAACGGTGGGGACGTACGGGAGGGCGGACGTATGAACGTTCGAAAACCTGTTTGTTTGGTGGATCGTCTTCGGCGATCCAAAAGGACGGACCTCCCTGCGATCGGTCCTCGCGACGCTCGGAACATCACGCCACGTCGATTTAACGCTTCGTGTCTACTGCGTCCGTGCCAAAGGATGCTCGTTCGGTTTACGAATCGACCTAAACGATCATGCTTAACTTTTTCGCGGTCCATCTGCCAAACAGGTTGGAGTAGGCCGTTTGTAGTTGGTCGTTACTTAGATCCGTTTACGGGCGGGGGCCGTCGCCCCAGATGCGTTGCGAGGCCCGCTCACCGAATCCGCCTTCTCCCCCTTTCTCCCTCTTCCCGAATCCCCGGCTCAAACGTAACGCGTCCGTTCGCGGTGCGACACGACATGATCTTTTGAGCAGCAGTGTGCATCTTCTCTGGTCACGAGCCCCTCTCACGGATGTCTGTCCATCATGTCGCTTCGCCTTGGTTCGACCGTACTTCTCACCCTCGTGCTTCTGCTCGCTCTTCCCGCAGTTGCATCCGCCCAGAACGGGGATGGCGGCGGCGACCGGCTAACGGGCGCTGACTTCGCGAGCAGCCCGGTGATTGCCCCGAACGGCATCGCAGCAACCAGTCAGCCGCTCGCCTCTCAGGTGGCCGTGGACGTGCTGAAACAGGGCGGGAGCGCCGTAGACGCTGCGATTGCCGCCAACGCCGTCCTCGGACTGGTCGAGCCCACCGGAAACGGGATCGGCGGCGACCTCTACGCCATCGTGTACGACCCCGAGACCGACGACGTCTACGGTCTGAATGCCAGCGGGCGATCACCGCAGAGCCTGTCGTACGAGGAGCTACAGGACGAGCTGGGCGACAGCGATCAGATCCCACTCGTCGGCGCGCTGCCCGTCAGTGTGCCGGGCACCGTCAGCGGGTGGGAGATGCTCCACGAGCGGTTCGGCGAGCGGTCGATGGCAGACAACCTGGCTCCCGCGATTCAGTACGCCCGCGAGGGGTTCCCCCTGTCTCAGGTGATTGCCTACTACTGGGAGCGGAATATTCAGGCGTTCGAGTACTATGAGGAGCAGGGCACGCTGACGGACAACAACTGGCGCGAAACCTACCTGATCGAAGGCGAGGACGGCGAGATGCGCGCGCCGAGAGAAGGTGAGATGTTTCGTAATCCGGACCTTGCCAATACCCTGGAGTTGATCGCGGAAAACGGAGCCGATGCCTTCTACGAGGGCGAGATCGCGCAGACGATCGACCGATACATGGAGCGGGTGGGAGGTTATCTGACGGCGGAGGACCTGGCTGATCATACCTCCGACTGGGTGCAGCCGGAGAGCGTCACGTACCGCGGGGTCGAGGTATTCGAGCTTCCGCCGAATGGACAGGGTATCGCGGCGCTCCAGATGCTGCAGATCCTGGAGGCGTACGACATCGCGGACATGGGCCACAACAGCACCGACTACCTCCACGTCCAGACCGAGGCGAAGAAGCTCGTCTTTGAGGATCGCGCCCGGTTCTACGCCGATATGGACTTTGCCGACGTTCCGATCGAGGAACTCCTTTCCGAGGAGTACGCGGCTAAGCGACGGTCTCTCATCGAAATGGACGGCGTGCTGTCGGAACCGTCGCACGGCGATCCTCGGGCGGTGGTCAGCGATCGACTTGAAGAAGGAGACACGATCTATCTCACGGTGGCGGACGAGAGCGGCATGATGGTATCGCTCATCCAGAGCAACTACGCCGGTATGGGGAGCGGCCTGGTGCCGGACGGGCTCGGGTTCATGCTCCAGGATCGGGGTGCGCTGTTCACGATGGAAAAAGGACATCCGAACGTCTACGAGCCCGGGAAACGGCCTTTCCACACCATCATTCCCGCCTTCGCGAAGAAAAACGGCGAGCCGTGGCTAAGCTTCGGTGTCATGGGCGGCGCCATGCAGCCGCAGGGCCACGTGCAGATCATCTGCAACATGGTTGACTTCGGCATGAACGTCCAGGAGGCCGGTGACGCGGCCCGGTATCGCCACCGCGGCAGCACGTCACCGACCGGGGAAGCGATGGACGGGCGCGGCACCCTGCATCTTGAAAGCGGTGTGTCGCAGAACGTGGTGAACGCGCTCCGCGGCCGGGGTCATGCCGTCGAGGTCGATGCCGGCGGGTACGGCGGCTACCAGGCCATCATGTGGGACCCGGAGGAGGACGTCTACTGGGGCGGCACGGAGATGCGGAAAGACGGTACTGTTGCAGGGTACTGATTTTTGTGCCCGGCCTGTCCACCGGAAACCGATCCCTCGCCAGGCATTCCCAAACGGTTCTGGCGCATCAAATCTAAGGCGGCCTCCGACATGGATCGGGGGCCGCCTTTCGTGCCTGTGCCATCCGGTGGAGGCCGGCAGCGTCCGGGTCGAAGATGCCGTTCAGTCAAAGCGATCTGTGCCGACGAGCTCGAACGCGGTCGTGCGTGAAGTGGTGGCACCGGTTACCGTGTCTGTCACCCGCACGGTCACCCGCACGTCCTGGTTCTTCTTGTCGCGCAGCTTCGAGAGGTCGAGGTAGATGTACTCCTGCGTTCGCCGGGCCGTGCTTGAGTATTCAGCCTCCGTACTGGTGCGGCGCACCTCGTCGTTCCGGAAAACGCGCGTCCAGCCACGCTGCGTACGCCCTTCCACCTCGTATGCGACCTTGTACCGCGTCCGGTCATCCGCATCGTACGTGAGGTGGTAGAGCTCGAAGTATAGAATGAGCGGCGTGTCCGGCCCGATGGTCGAGAAGGGGAACGCGACGGCATCGGACACGCTACCGGTCTGCGATACCATCACGCGGAGGTCGCTCATCGCCACCTGATTCGGGGTCGCATCGATCGGCCGGAGCGAGTCCGCACGCAATGTCGTGTAGCGCACACGATCCCCGAGGCTCGCGTTGTTCGGATCCTCGGAGTTGACGGCGAACTGCGACCACTGCAGCCCGATGTGGAACAGGTCTGACCGGCTGTTGACCGACACCGGCGGTGACACGAAAATGCTGTTTCCGTTGAGGGACTGGGCCGTGAGCAGGTGACGGCGCTCGGCGCGGCCCGACGCGCTCAGTTCCCCGTCGTACTGCACCGCGTCGAACGTAAGGACAGACGGCTGCTGCGGTCTATCTTCCGAGCGGAGATGCCGTTTCTGGATACCCCAGTATATCTCTGTCCGCGTGGACCCGTCCGTGTTCAGGAAACGAGCCGTTCGAAGGGCGATCGGAATGGATTCCTGTTGCTGAAAGATTTCCGTGGCCTGACGCGGCATCGCGTTCTTGCGACGGTGACGGGCGGCGTTGTCCTGGTGGTTCAGGCTCGTCACGATCGAGCTGATAAAGCCGCTGGGCGAGTCAATCCCGAAGTTGGCCGATGAGGAAACGGTCCGTGTCTGACCAAACCCGGCCCCCACCGTCTGAGACTCCATTCCGGCGCCTTCCCCTTCAGCACTCGACCGGTCGCCACTCAGGCGGGACCGCGCCTCCACCGACAACGCCTGGTTTTCCTGGAAGACGGCGTAGCTGGAGATCTCGCTGAACGCCGACGCGAAGTCGATGTGGAAAAGCGATAACTCGGAGAAAATATAGCGCAGGGCCATCAGCGCCGAGTACGAGATATTTTCGGCGCGCTCGGTGTCACCCCGGTTCTGGTGCAGCCGAGACGGAAGAAGATCCATCGCCCCGGAAATCTCGTAGCACTGGTCGCTATTTTCCGTAAAGATGTAGTAGCCGGCGTCGGAGAGGCTGGCGTACGACCACAGTTCATTGTCGGGAAACTCGCGAGGGGTTACCGAGACACCGAACCGGAAGACCTCGCGGCGAAACTCCGGGTCTTGATAGTCGATCACGTGCGTGCGGCCCGGCGCCCCGAAACGCAGGAAGACGAGGCCGCGGTCGTCGAGCCTGCTGACGCGATCGTCGCAGCCGTATTCCTGAAGGGCGTAGGCACGCCGGCCCAGGTGCTCCTCGATCCGTTCGTTCTCCGCCGTTACCGGCATCGGGTCGAGCTGATTCCACCAGGCCGACACAAAGTCTCCGGCGTCCGGAGGGAAGGTCCACGACTCCGCATCGGTGTCGGGCGACTCATTAATCATCTTCGACACATGCTCCTGCGTCATGAGCGGCGCCAGCTCGGCTGCGTACTGACGCTGGATACTGCGCTCGGTCTCACTGGGGGCGCTGCCGAAGGAGGAGATGATGGAGCCGTAGGTCGTCAGCGCGAGAGATCGATCATTCCTCAATCGTACGGGGGTCAGGGACTGAATGAACGAATGCGCAAGCTGGATGTCGAAGGCGTCGTCGTCGCGCATAGCCCGGACCGCATCTCGCCAGGTGCGATAGGCGGCGTCCGAGTCGCCGGAGCGTTCAAGCGCAGTCCCGAGCCAGTACGCTGCTGACCCGTGCGTAGACGATACGTAGGTGGCTCGGTCGGTGACGATGCCGCGCAGGAGGGGAACCGATGCGTCGGACTGGTCGGCCCGGACGAGGTTGATTGCCGCGGCGAGCTGTGACTCAGGCGACACGCTCCGAACGTCCGGCGTTTGATGCTGCGCCATGCCCCGCTGGGCGACGACATCGGGCGCGGCCAGGAAAACGATCGCGAGGAGCAACCCGGCGATGGCAGCGGGTCGTAAGAGCGAGGGGAAACCGTCGAGAGCAGTGGCCATGGCGGGGAGACGAGTGGCCCGAGAAGCTGTTGATGAAGGGGAGGGGACGGGCGAGCGGTGCCGGGACCGGGGACGTCGCCGTCCGCGCGCTGGGACGACGCAGGCTCGGCCGAGACAGCAGGCACCCGCGAGACGGGCTGCCTCCGGTGCGAGAGGACACATCCGCCTCTTTAAAATGAAATCACCCCCTGGAAGGTTTCGGCATTCCTTCATAATTGTGCCGTCCTCGCCGCCGAGGTCGGTGTCGGTCTTCCAACCGGGTGTCCCGTCAGTCGTTGTCGGCGAGCCGCCAGCGCGTAGACGCCAGGGCAAGCGTGCGGTTGCTGTCGGCGTGGCGCAGATGGTGGCGGAAGGTGGTTTCGGGATCGGCGTCCACACCGGCGTATGCTTCGGCCCGAACCGGGTCGTCCGCCGTCGTCTCCGCGCGAAACTCGAGCGTCAGGTGGGAGAGCACATGCGCGTCCAGCCAGCCGGCATCCAGGGTTTCGACGGCCCACTCGACGTAGCGGACGTTGTTGACGTGACGGTTGAGGTCAAGGTCGTGGTAGCGCACGCGGAAGTCGCGTTCGTGAAGCGGGGCGCTCTCTGGTACCGACGACTTGCTCTGCTGCTTTGAGAGCGGGCGGGGGCGATCCGGCAGGTCGATGTCGTGCAGAATGGACGGGGGGCGCACCGGGCGGCGGCGTTCCGTATCGATCACGAACCAGGCGCTGGTCGCGCGTGCGCACGAGCCGTCATCATCCGAAAGGACGAACTCGCGCGTCGCGTAGATGCCGTCCAGCCCGGACGGCCATGTTTCCAGTGTTACCTCCCGGTGCCACGAGGGATACCGGTCGACCTCGAGATGCAAAAAGGCGAGCACCCATGCCCGGTTGTCCGACAGCAGGTCCTCCATCGACACGCCGAGATGGTCCGCGTGGTTGCCGGCGGCCTCCTGAAGGAAATCGCAGATCGCGAGCGGGGATGCGGTGCCTCGCGGCGTGATGTCGTACGCGCGAATGGGAAACGACTCGGTCCAGACGGAACGGGTGGACATAGGAAGGAGCGTCGGGCGAGGGCAAGATCGATGGGAGAAGGTATACGCCCCGTCGCCTGCCCGCCTCCGTGATGGCCGTTAAGCCTCGGGCAAGAACCGCGATCTACGGACGGTTCGTGACGGCCCGGGTGTATCCCAGCTCGTTATTCGTTGCGTTTGCCCAGGACCGATCGGTGCGTCTCCAGGGCGTTGTCGTCGAACAGCACGAACCGGACGCGCCGGACGCACGCCAAAACTCCGGCGCGGGAGAGGACGGTATCGAGTGCGATTCGAGCGGCCGGCTCCAGCGGGAAGCCGAAGGCGCCGGTCGAGATCGCGGGGAAGGCGATTGAGGTGAGCTCATTCGATTCGGCCAGGTCCAGCGCGTTTTCGTAGCCGGCTCGGAGCAGTTCGCCGGACGGTTCATCGCGTCCGTAGACAGGGCCGAGTACGTGAATGACGTGATCGTTCGGTAGATTGTGTCCACCGCTGATGACGGCTTCCCCAGGCTGGATGGGCGCCTTGGGTCGGGTTTCGCGCGCGAGGCCGGGGCCGGCAGCCCGGTGGATGGCCCCGGCCACGCCGCCCCCGGTGCGGAGCTGTGCGTTGGCCGCATTGACCACGGCATCGATGTCGGGCTGGTTCGTGATGTCGCCCTGCACGAGCTCGATTGTGACCCCGTCGGTCTCGTACGTCATGGAAGAAGCTGGTCTGGTGAGAGGAGGACGTGAATTTGTATCGAGGAACCCCCGGGAGGCCCGCCGGGATACAGTCTGTAGCGTTCCGTTTCCGTTATGTTCACGCTCCCGGCCACCGTCACGACTTCGCTACACGCCCGCTCGTATGAAGTACGACCCCATCAAAGACCGTCTCGGTCGCTTTTTCAGCCGACACCCGCTGCTGCATCGTCTGTTCTTCGGCGTGCTCAACCTGCTTTTTCTACGGGCTTGGTACGTGCGTCGGGAAATCCGGCGTGTCATGAGTCTGCAGCCGACCGGACGCACTGTGCGGGTCCTGGATGCCGGGACCGGCTTCGGGCAATACGCCTATTTCATAGCGAACAACTTCCCCGAGGCGACCGTCCGCGCCGTTGATGTCAAGCAGGATTACCTGGACCGTGCCAAAGACTTCGTCGACCAGACGCCGCAGTCCGAACAGGTGACCTGGGCGATTGATGATCTGACGGATCTACAGTCCGAGGGCCCGTTCGACCTGATCTTATCCGTGGATGTAATGGAGCACATTGCAGAAGACCGCGCTGTTTTCGGCCATTTCGAGCGCGTCCTCCGGCCCGGCGGCCACGTTATCATCAACACACCCTCGGACCAGGGGGGCTCCGACGTGCAGGAGGACAGCGATGAGAGCTTCATCGGGGAGCACGTGCGCGACGGCTACAACCTCCGGGATCTTGAGGGGAAATTGCAGGATGCCGGACTGGAGCCGGTCCGCAGCATCTACACGTACGGGGAGTACGGATCAACAGCCTGGCGCTGGCTCATCAAACGGCCCATGCAGATGCTGGGTGCCACCTGGGCCTCCGTCGTCATCCTGCCGCTCTACTACCTCGCCGCCCTCCCGATCGGCCTCTTCCTGAACGCCCGGGACGTCGCCAACCAGAACGAAAGCGGCACCGGTGTGCTGGTGGTTGCGCAGAAGCCTGCGGAGTAAGTTGGTTTGTACGTGTGTAAGAGTGTGGGTGCGCAGGGGTTGAGGATGGTGGATCAGGGAGTTAGGATTGAACGCACAGGGTACGGTGCTCGGATTTCGCACGTATCATTTTGCATGTGAACGGTTCATTCAGGTGAGCGCCGCGTTCAACCGGCGGCGCGCCTGTCGGAGTATCGACGCTTTTCTCCACAAGAGAAGGGATTCCCCCACGACGGTGTAGGGCCGGCCCGTTCAGCGCTCCCGTTGACGATGTCCGACCTTAACGGTGCCGACGGGCCCGCACTCATTGACGACCGATCTCGACATGACGCAGACCAAGACCGCCATGACCATCGCTGACATCATGAGTCGAGAGCCGGAGTGCGTTGCCCCGGACACGTCGCTCATGGAGATCCGCCACCTCCTCGACCAGCGCGGCTTCCACCATCTTCTGGTGGTGGAGGACGGGTCCCTCGTCGGGGTCATCTCCGATCGTGACGTGCTCCGTACGCTGAGCCCGTTCCTCGATACCCGAAGTGAAACCCCGCGCGACGTCCGCACGCTCGCCGAACAGGCCAGCGACCTGATGCGGGACGACCCCGTCACCGCCACGCCCGGCATGACGGTCCGCGAGGCCGCCACCCTGCTGCTCGACCACGCGATCTCCAGTCTGCCGGTCGTGGACGACGGCACGCTGGTCGGCATCGTCACGACCAAGGACATGCTTGATTACTACCGCGGTCGCGACGCCTGACGCCGAATCAGCCCCGGACCGCGAACGCTGCTTGACGGCCGGCCTCTCCGTGAGGCGGGCCGTTTTGTGTGTCTCCACCGTTGCTTCACCGCGATTCCGTCGCCGCTGCACGGGAAATCGCCGATGACGGCCGGCGATCGTTGAGAATCACCCGTCGCGTGGGCTACCTTGTATTCCAGATTTCCCGCGCGTCTCTTCGGCAAGAATCTGGGCTTCCCGTGCATACCAAGTATATTTTCGTCACCGGTGGCGTGACGTCGTCCCTCGGCAAGGGCATCTTCAGCGCCTCTCTCGGTCGCCTTCTCGCGGCTCGTGGCCTGACGGTTACCATCCAAAAGTTCGACCCCTACATCAACGTCGACCCGGGGACGATGAATCCCTACGAGCACGGCGAGGTGTACGTCACGAATGACGGCGCCGAGACCGATCTCGACTTGGGCCACTACGAACGCTTTCTCGGGCGCCCGACGAGCCAGGCCAACAACGTCACGACCGGACGCGTCTACTTGGAGGTCATCACCAAGGAGCGGGAGGGGGCGTATCTCGGCAAGACCGTGCAGGTCGTGCCCCACATCATCGACGAGATCAAGCACTGGATGCTGAAGCTCGGCGAGACGGGGGAATACGATGTCGTTATCACGGAGATCGGCGGCACGGTCGGCGACATCGAAGCGCAGCCCTACCTGGAGGCCATCCGGCAGCTTCGCAACGAGCTCGGGCCGCGCAACTCCCTCACCTCCCACCTTACGCTGGTTCCGTATTTGCGGGCGGCCGGAGAGCTGAAGACGAAGCCCACGCAGCACTCCGTCAAAGAACTGCTGGCCCACGGCCTGCAGCCGGACACGATCATCTGCCGGTCCGAGCGCTCGCTGGACGCCGACATCCGGCGTAAGATTTCCCTCTTCTGCAACGTCGACCAGGAGGCGGTTATCCAGATGTTGGACGCGGAGACGATCTACGAGGTGCCACTCCTCCTGCGCGACGAAGGCATCGGTGAGCTTGTCGTCGACAGCCTGTTCACTGAGCAGGAGCAGGACCGCTTCGCCACCACGCCCGATCTGGACGCGTGGATCGACTTTCTCAAGCGGTTGAAGAATCCGGCCGTCACGATCCCCATCGCACTGGTCGGCAAGTACGTCGAACACCAGGACGCCTACAAGTCCATCACCGAGAGCTTCATTCTGGCAGGCGTGCCCGACGAGGTGCAGGTCGAGTGCCGCTACGTGCTGTCCGACGACCTGACCGAGGACAATGTGGAACAGCAACTGGGCGACGTGGCCGGTGTGCTCGTCGCGCCGGGCTTCGGCGACCGCGGCATCGAGGGGAAGGTGCAGGCCGTCCGCTACGCCCGCGAAAACGACATTCCCTTCTTCGGGATCTGCCTGGGGCTGCAGTGCGGCATCATCGAGTTTGCGAGAAACGTTTGCGGGTGGGAGGACGCCAATTCCACGGAGTTCGACCCCGAGACGCAGTACCCGGTCATCAACCTGATGTCGGAGCAGAAGAAGATTTCCGATAAGGGCGGGACGATGCGCCTCGGGCAGTACGAGTGCAAGCTGAAACCGGAATCCCGGGCGGCGGAGATTTACGGCACGGACCTGGTCCACGAACGTCATCGCCACCGATACGAGGTCAACAACGTTCTCCGCTACAAGCTGATGGAGGAGGGCATGCGCTTCACGGGCGTCAACCCGGATACTGACCTCGTGGAGATCATGGAACTGCCGGACAAGCGTTGGTTCCTCGGCGTGCAGTTCCATCCGGAATACAAAACCACGGTCGGCGATCCACATCCGCTCTTCCGATCCTTCGTTCAAGCGTGCGCAGCGTACGCACAGGAGCGCGGCCTCCGCGAATCCCCGCAGCCGCCGGAACGGAAGGTCGTCCCGCTGGCATCGGCCGATATGTAGGCGGTCCGGCGGGTCGGCAGTTGAGGTTTGGCGTGTCGAGTGTGGGTTGAGGCACCGTACTCAGATTCGGAAGCCCGTCCCATGCCCCGCTTCTTTGTTGCGTGCTGCGCCCAACCCGGGACGTACGACCCATACCGGGGGCATCCCTGAATGGCAGGTCCAATACCGATATGTTGGATGCGCTACTCTGACCCATTTTCCTTGTGTACAATGCTTGGTTCGTTCGTGCGTCGTCTCTTCCGGAAGGGCGGGGGCGTTCTGATTCTCTTCCTCCTCGGCATGACCGGATGCAAGTCCGCAGAGCCGACGGCGCCACCGTTGTCCGGCGATGTCTACAACGCGACCTGGCTCGTTGTCCCCGTTCACCCGAGCCCGCGGTTCGCGGATACGTCGGATCTCGAACTCGCGCAGTATTACAAGGCCGTGCTGGCCGAGGCCACGCAGTCGCTGGAGGGCTACGAACAGGCTTATTCCGTGTACGCGAATGCTCCCCACTGGGACACCGGCATTTCTGCGGATTCGCTGTATGAACCCGTTCCCGAAGACGGGGATGTCGATGAAGACTCGCCCCAGCGCGTGAGAGCCGACGTGCTCCGCGCGATCGCCGCCGAGTCGGATGCCCGGTATCTTTTTGTCGTCGATCCGAATGTCGAGATGGAGGTCGAAGACGACGGAATGTCGATTGGCCCGTTCGTCGGCGTCGGGGTGGCACCGGGCATCTCCGTTGGCGTCTCCATCCCCGTGCTTCAGATTGACCTGTTCGGTCGACCGTCTCCGATGACGGTCGCTATGGTGTGGGACATGGGGCCGGCGCAGGGTGAGAATGCATCGGCGGCGCGGCCGGTCTGGGTCGGCCTGCGATCGGCGTTGTCGAAGAACTACGAGCGGATCTCGTCGAACGAGGATGCCGTCCGCTACGGGATGCGCTCGCTGATGGTGGAGTCCGCAACGGGGCGCCGGGTGGGACCGGGAGCCTTTCTCCTGGAAGCCGATAACGCCGTCATTGTCTATCGCCGCGACCAGCCGACCGTTCGTGGAGACGGATTTCACATTGACGGGACGGACGTCGTTGTCCACCGGGAGGAAGAGGAGGCGACACGAGTCCCGATCCACACCGTTTCGACGATTCGGAGTCCGTCTCAAAACCGGATTCTTTTCTGAAACTCCGGCCCGCTCCCTCGACCCGTCTCGCCTGTCGGCCTTCGGATGACAGACGTCCTATCCCGTCCACCGCACCTCACCTCGGTTCGGCATGAGCAGATCTCAGATCGTTGGGCGGCAAGAGGTGTCTTCAGGTGAAGAAAAATTTCGTCACCGAGCCGATGCGCGAACCCGTTCGGAAGCTGTTATAGCGCCCGTCCGAAGCGGGAGATATGTGTGGAGCAAACCGATCGCGCTATCGAGATGAGGCGGCACCGTCCCCCTGTGCGCGTTCATGTGAAATGGACGTAGATCGTCGCTTCGATCGATGGCGCGTTGCCCATGAATAGGGTATGTGCACATCGATTGGACATGATGGTTTTGGCGCAAACAATCGGGGTTTCTCGCGGGGAGACCTTGACATTGGGGTCCATCCCCGTACTTTGTGGAGACGCGTGGGGAAAAGTGGGGAGTGCTCCCATCCGGCCTCACGCCGACAGCGCGTTCATTCCGTCCTCTCCGCCATCCGACCCGTGCTCGCGGCGCCGGGATGCGCGTCCGAGGCGTCGTGCCCACTCCGTAGTTCGGGGGCTGCCATCATGGTTTTTAAGGGTCAGGCCGAGTATTCCGTCGACAGTAAGGGACGTGTGTCCATTCCTGCGAAGATGCGGGGTGTGCTGAATCCGGAGGCTCAGAATACATTCACGATTACGCGGGGCTTCGAGGAATGCATTTTCCTCTACCCGCTGGATCAGTGGGCCGAGATCGAAGAGGCGATCGGGGCGCTGAACATGTTCAACCCCGATGCGCGAACGTTCGTACGGGCCATCATGATGTGGGCCGATGAGGCCACGCTCGACGGACAGGGACGCGTTACGCTCTCGCGGCCATTGCTCGATTTTGCCGACATCGATGGTCGGGCGCTGATCATCGGCGCTTTCGACCACATCGAGATCTGGGACCCGGACCGGTTCGGCGAATACATGGACCAGCAACCGGACGACTACGAAACCCTGGCCGAGCGCGTAATGAACATGTAGCGCCCGCCTGTACCGCTTCCCCCGATGCACCGACCGATGACGGCTTCCGACGCCCCCGCTTCTTCCTCCGGCCCCGACGCCGGCCCGGACGCTGATCCGCTGCGCTACGCAACGGAGTACCATGCGCCTGTTCTTTCACACGAGGTCACGGACCGCCTGATCACGAACGCGGCCGGCTGCTACGTGGACGCCACGCTCGGCGGCGGCGGCCACGCGACGGCGATGCTGGATGCGCTCGCTCCACAGGCCGAGGTGATCGGCATCGACCAGGACGCGGACGCTCTCGCCGTGGCCCGCGACCGGCTGGAGGCAGAGATCAATGCCGGGCGATTCCGGGCCCTGCAGGGTAACTTCGGCCGGCTCCGGTCGCTCCTCGACGACGCCGGCATCGACACCGTGGACGGCCTGCTGCTGGATCTGGGCGTGTCGTCTCATCAGATCGACCAGCCCGAACGGGGCTTCAGCTTCCAGCGGGAGGGACCGCTCGACATGCGAATGGACCCGCGCGGAGGCCTTACCGCCCACCAGATCGTGAACCACTGGGATCAACGCGACATCGCCGATGCCATCTTCCACTACGGCGACGAACGCCGGTCCCGCCCGATTGCGCGCGCCATCGTGGACGCACGACCGCTCGAAACCACCCATGACCTTGCCGACGCCGTCCGGTCGGCGGTGCCGGAACGGGACGAGGTGAAGAGCCTCGCTCGGGTCTTCCAGGG
This sequence comes from Longibacter sp., assembly GCF_051155795.1. NCBI lineage: Bacteria > Pseudomonadati > Rhodothermota > Rhodothermia > Rhodothermales > Salisaetaceae > Longibacter > Longibacter sp. Next base: position 10,312 of record NZ_DAXETW010000119.1, on the reverse strand, counting down.
GCTGCGAATCGCCGTCAATTCGGAGCTCGACGTGCTCGAAGACGTGCTCGAGCAGAGCGTGGACGTGATCCGCGAGGGCGGCCGCATCGCCGTCGTCAGCTACCACAGCCTCGAGGACCGGCGGGTCAAGCGATTTCTGCGTTACGGCAACTTCGAGGGGAAGCCCGTCCGAGACATCTACGGCACCCTGATCGCGCCGTTTGAGGAGCAGCCGCGGTCGGCCATCGAAGCCGGTGAGGCGGAGGTGGACTCCAACCCCCGGGCCCGAAGCGCTCGCCTCCGAATCGCCCAGCGCACCCCGGACGACGCCGGCACGCCGGTCCCGACGCGGTGACGCTGCCCCCGTCCTGTACCGTTCTACCGTATTTCGATTCCGACAGCCATGACCGATTCCCCCGACATTCTGTGGCGCCGCGTGCGCCGCGCTCGCCGGTCCGCGCCGGGCGGGCAGCCCGTAATTCTCGTCGTCGATCCCGACCCGAAGGTCCGGCTGCAGGTCCAGTATGCCCTGCGCCATGACGGGGAGGTGGACGTCGCGACGGCGGCTGCCGACGCGATCCGGCTGGCCTCAGACGCCGTCTACGATGCCGTGCTCGTGAGCATTGACCTGTCGAATGAAGGTCGCGATGCTCTTCTTGAGCACCTGCACGCACACGACGGCTACCGGGACGTGCCGGTCCTCGCCATGGCCGACGGCACTGACAACGGGCGGGACGTCCCCGACGATCGTCGGTCCGCATTCGACGGATGCGTCGCCAAGCCGCTGGATCCAAACAGCCTTCAGGCCCGGTTGACGCGCCTGCTTGCCCGCCAACCGGCCGCGCGTCGCCGCTCCAACACGGGCGTTCGTGCCCGCCAGCCGTCCTGATGCCTGCCAGCAGCCGTTTTGATGCCGACCCGATGTAGAGCGGGGGCCTCGTCCCTCTGATTCCGATGAACCGCATTCTGAGCAAACGCCGACCCTCCCGGAACGATGCGTCCCGCCGTGACCGGGGAAGCCGCGACACCGATTCGACGCGGTACCAGCGCCACGGAACCGCGCTGCCGTCCTGGTCGGACCTTGAGCCGAAAACCAACCGGCGACGCGACGAGCGGGACGACGACGGTTCGTTTCTCGAAAACGTGTCTACCGTCCGGTTCGGGCTGGTTCTGCTACTGATTGCGGCGCTGTTCACGCTCTACGTCGGTCACGTGCATGCCACGCAGCAGCTCCTGATGGACGTGCAGGAGGCGCGACAGATGAACCACAAGCTCCACCTGAAGCACAACCGACTGAAAGGGGAGTTTGACCACGCGACCGGCCCATCCGTCATTTACGACCGGGCTCGCGAGCTCGGTCTCCGCGAAGCCGTGCCGACCGGCCGGACCGTGGTCGTTCCCGACTAACGCACGACCGATTACCGTAACCTCGTTCTCCGTCCCGTGAAGCCAAAAAATCAAATTCTCACCCGGATGTACATGGTGCTGACGCTGCTCAGCATCGTGCCGCTGTTTGTGCTGGCACAGATGGGGTGGATCATGCTGACGGAGGGCGCCGAGCTGAAAGCTCAGGGTGAGAACCAGGCGCGGTCGACCGTCGAGATTCCCGCCATGCGTGGAAGCATCCTGGACCGGGCCGGTCGGGCGCTCGCCATCAACACCGCCCGGTACGACGTCGCGCTCGATCCCACCATCGACGGATTCGAGGAGAAGAGCGCCATGTTCTACGAACGGTTTGCCGCCCTTACGGGGATGTCGGAAGCCCGCCTGCGGACCACCGTGGCCGAGCGGTACAGCCCACAGTACGTGATGCTTTTCCGGGGCCTGGATGAGACACAGCGTGAGACGGTTGAGAGCTGGGACATCCCCGGTCTGATTCTGTCGCCGCGGTTCGCCCGCCGCTACAACTACGGGACGACCGCCGCCCACGTGCTCGGTCACATCGACACGGACGGGACCGGGCGGTCCGGCGTGGAGCTGCAGTACGACGACTACCTGACCGGGGAGCCGGGGTGGCACGCCGTGAAGCGCGATCGTCGCGGCCGGATCAAGGCCTTCGTCGGTGGCACCGTGGTGAAGCCGGAGCACGGGCAGAACGTGGTGCTCACGGTCGACCTCGTCCGGCAGGCGGCCCTGGAGGACGAGCTGGCCCGCGGCGTTCGAGAGAGCGGCGCCCGGTGGGGGACGGCCATCGCCATGGACCCGAAGACGGGCGCGATTCTCGCGATGGCGAACGTCCCGACCTACGACCCGAACCATCCGGGACGAGCGTCGTCGGATCGCCGTCGAAATCGGTCGATCACCGACCAGTTCGAGCCGGGGTCGACGTTCAAGCTCGTCGGTGCGGCAGCGGCCGTGGAACAGGATATCGTCTCGCTGGACGACTCCGTGGAGACGGGCGACGGATGGGCCGTCTTCCACGGGTATACGATGAAGGATGTGAAGGCCTACGGCACGATCTCGTTCGCCGAGGTGCTGTCCAAGTCCAGCAACGTGGGGATGGCCAAGACCGCCACGCGAATCGATGAGGGCATCTTCTATCAGTATGCCCGGAATCTGGGCTTTGGACAGCCGACGTGGGTCGATCTGCCGGGCGAGGTGAGCGGTACGCTGAAGAAACCGGCGAACTGGAGCCGGACGTCGCTCACGTCGATGAGCATTGGGTACGAGGTAGCCGTCACGCCCATTCAGCTACTGGCTGCGTATTCCGCGCTGGCGAACGGGGGCCTGCTCGTGCAGCCGCACATCGTCAAGGAGCGCCGGAGCATCACCGGGGACCTTCTGTGGAGCCAGCAACCCGACTCGATCCGCCGCGCGCTGCAGCCGTCGACCACGGAGGCCCTGCGCCCGGCATTTGAGAAAACGGTCCAGACCGGCACCGCCACATCGGCGCAGATTCGTGGCCTTGATATTGCGGGCAAAACGGGTACGGCGCTAAAGGTGAGCGGCGGGAAATATTCCGGTGAGCAGGCGCGCGCTTCCTTCGTCGGGTACTTCCCTGCGGATGATCCTCAGGTCGCCGTTCTCGTGATGGTGGGTGAGCCGGAAACCAGCATGTACGGCGGCGCCGTCGCCGCTCCCATTTTCCAGAACATCGCTCGCCGCTGGGCGGGCACCTTCCCCGAGGTCGTCGATCACATCGTGGCCCGGGTGGACAGCGGGGCCACGCTTCCCGCGCCCGGGGCAGCAACCCGCACGGCCTCGACCGCGTCGTCGCCGCCAGCCGTGCAGGCGCGCCTGGCGGACGCCGGGGCCGACGCGATGCCTGATCTCACAGGCCTCACGACCCGCGATGCCGTCCACTGGCTGCACCAGCGCGGCGTCGATGTCCGCCTCTTCGGTCGCGGCACCGTCCAGAATCAGTCGCCATCCGCCGGGCAACCACTGCCCTCCACGGCGATGATCACGGGCGAATAACATTCATCGAGGTTTTCCCTCGTGCTATGACTCCCGATCTTTCCTCTTCCAAATCCGGCAGGTCGAACACGGATGCTACGGCCGTGTCGTGGTCCGCGCTGCGTACGGCGCTGGATGACGCGGGCGTGCTGCGTGCGGTTCAGGCCGGACGGGAGGTCGACGGAGCGGCCCGAATCGTCGGGCAGGTGTCGGACGACAGCCGCATGATCCGCGAGGACGCCGCCGACGGCACGACCTGTTGCTTTGTGGCGGTGAAGGGCGTGTCCGTTGACGGGCACCGTTTCATCGATCAGGCCATTGCGAACGGCGCCGGCATCGTCGTTTGCGAAACGATCCCGGAGCAAGCGGACGAGCTGTATCCGGAAGTCGTGTTTGCCGAGGTGACGGACGGACGAACCGCCGTCGCCGAGCTTGCGGCCGCGTTCTACGCCCATCCGTCGCGATCCCTTCGCATGGTGGGCGTAACCGGGACAAACGGGAAAACGACCGTGTCCTACCTGGTCCACCACGCGCTCGACGCGCTTGGCGAAACCCCCGGATTGATCTCGACGATCGAGGTCCGGACGGGGGCCGTCGCGACCAATGCCGCCCTGACCACCCCGGGCGCGCTGGAGCTCCAGCGCACGCTTCGCCGGATGGTCGATGACGGATGCAGAGCCTGTGCGATGGAAGCGTCGTCGCATGCCCTCGACCAGCAGCGCGTGCACGCGATCGAGTACGACGTCGCCATTTTCACCAATCTGACCAGTGAACACCTCGACTACCACGGCACGCTGGCCAATTACCGCGCCGCGAAGAAGAAGCTCTTCGACGGGCTCACCCCCGGCGCGACCGCCGTGCTGAACGCGGATGACGATGCGGCTGCGGCCGTCGGAGCGTCCACCCCGGCAAGCATCCAGACGTACGGAACCGACGCGGGCGCAGACGTCCGGTTCGAGGTGGTGGAAAGCCGCACGAGTGGGCTTCGCCTCCGATTCCGGACGGCCGACGGGGCCTTGGATAACACGACGGTTCACACCTTCCGCCTGGCCGGCCGGTTCAACGCGTACAACCTCGCCGCCGCTTTCACCGCGCTTCGCGCCCTTGGCCATGAACCGGTCGACGTGCTCCGGGTCTTGCGTGAGGCGCCACCCGTGCCCGGCCGGTTCGACCAGCGAACGTTTGACGACGGCACCACGGTCATCGTCGACTACGCGCACACGCCCGACGCCCTGGAGAACATTCTCCAGTCGGTGCGAGAGGCCACGGACGACGGCACCACGCTCTGGTGCGTGTTCGGCTGCGGCGGCGACCGGGACCCGTCCAAGCGGCGTGTCATGGGCAGTCTCGCCGAGACATTTGCGGACCACGTCATCGTGACCAGCGACAATCCGCGCACCGAAGAGCCGGAGGCGATCCTCAACGACATCCGACGCGGGATGAGCCGGCCCGGTGAGGCCGAGTGGATCGTGGACCGCGACGAGGCGATCCGATTCGCCGCCGACCATGCCGCGCCGGGCGATGTGGTTCTGATCGCCGGAAAAGGCCACGAATCCTACCAGGTGGTGGGCACGACGCGACGCGCCTTCGACGACCGAAAGCGTGCGCACCGCTACTTCCAGCAGCGCACCTCCCCGTCCGCCGCATAATTTCCGATCCGACGTGATCGGCGCCGCCCCCCTTCGCCCGTTTTCTTCATCCGATGCCCCGAGCGACCGGTTCCGCCGCGACCTCTTCACCCCCACATGCTCTACTACCTCATCAGTTACCTGGAGCAGGTCTACCAGCCGCCCGGTTTTCAGGTCATCCAGTTTATCACGGTCCGCGCGGCGCTGGCGGCCATGACCGCGCTGGTGATTGCCCTCTTCGCGGGGCGCAGCATTATCCGGTGGCTGGCACGGCAGCAGCTCGGTGAACAGATACGCAAAGGCGACGACGCCGGTGTGGTGAGCCACGCACACAAGGCCGGAACGCCGACGATGGGCGGCATCATCATTCTGCTGTCCATCCTCGGGGCGACGCTCCTCTGGGGCGACATTGCGAAGACCTACGTGTGGCTGGCGATGCTGGCTACCGCCTGGATGGGCGTGGTCGGGTTTGCCGATGACTATATCAAAACGGTGAAGAAACAAAAGGATGGACTCGCGCCGCGATACAAGGTAGCCGGACAGGTCGGCATCGGACTCGTGGTCGGGAGCGTCCTCTACTTCCACCCCTCGTTTTCCGAGTTCAACACGCTCACGTACGTTCCTTTCTTGAAGGACCGCGTGATCGACTACTACTTCTTTGAGGCATGGGCGAACGGAATCGATCTCGGCTGGATGGTCTACTTGCCCGTCGTGGTTTTCATCATGACGGCGGTATCCAATGCGGTCAACCTGACCGACGGACTCGACGGTCTCACCACCGGCGTGACGGCGTTCGTGTCGCTCGGCCTGGTCGCGCTCGTGTACATCTCGGGAAACGTCAATCTGGCGACCTTTCTCGACGTCATGTATCTGCCGGGGATCGGGGAACTGACGATCTTCGGCGCGGCCATGGTGGCGGCCTGTTTCGGCTTTCTCTGGTACAACGGTTATCCGGCAACGGTCTTCATGGGCGACACCGGCGCGCTGGCGCTCGGCGCCGCCGTCGGGGCCGTCACGCTTATGGTTCGAAAGGAGTTGCTCCTTCCGCTCCTGGGCATCGTGTATTTCGCCGAGGCGCTCTCCGTCATTCTGCAGACGAGTTACTTCAAGTACACCCGGCGTCGCACCGGAACAGGGAAACGGATCTTTCGGATGGCGCCGCTGCACCACCACTTCGAGGCGCGCGGCACGCACGAGGCGAAAATCGTCACCCGCTTCTGGATCGTCACCGCCCTGACGGTGATCGCCGCCCTCCTTACGCTCCGCATTCGCTAACTCCGACCCCACCGTCTCCACCGAACGCGTTCCTCCGCGCCGTTTTCGTGATGAATCCCTCCACCCTTTCTGAGCAGTCCGTGACCGTCATTGGCGGTGCGCGTAGCGGCCGGTCCGTCGCGCGCCTTCTCGCCGGGGCCGGTGCGTCCGTGTTCGTGACGGAGCACGGACCGCCGAAGGACGGCATCGGCGACACGCTGGATGCCCTCGGGGTAGAGCACGAGTTTGGCGGGCACACCGAGCGCGCCGCCCGGGCGGATCTGGTCGTCGTGAGTCCCGGCGTCCCGTCCGATGCCGCCGTCGTGGAGATGTGCCGGGCGGAGGGCCTGCCGGTCTACTCAGAAATCGAGGTGGCGTCCTGGTTCTGCGACGCTCCCATCATAGCCATCACCGGCACGAACGGGAAGACGACCACCACCAGCCTGACGGCCCACGTCATTCGAACCGCGATGCGCGAGATGGATGACCGCACGACGCTCGTTGCCGGCAACATCGGGTATCCCTTTTCAGACGAGGTGCTCGACGCTCGCAAGCAGGACATCGTCGTGCTCGAGGTGTCCAGCTTTCAGCTCGATCACGTCGACAGCTTCCGCCCCCGCATCAGCGTCCTGCTGAACATCACGCCGGACCATCTCGATCGGTATGACGACGATTTCAGCGCCTATGCGCAGAGCAAATGTCGCATCTTCGCCCGTCAGGGGCCGGGGGATGCCGTCGTGTATAATGCCGACGATGACCTCATTCGTGAGGCAGTGCAGGCGAGAGCCGCGGGGCCGGACGCTTTCGACGCGGTGGCGATCAGCATCGAGGGGCCGGTTGAGCGCGGGACCTTCGTCGACGGCGATACGATCGTCTTTCGCGACGACGACGATGATGTGCCGCTCATGGCGGTCGGCGATCTGGCACTGCGTGGGCCGCACAACCTGTACAACTCGCTGGCCGCCGCCACATCGGCCCGGCTGATGGACATCCCCGACGCGCAGATTCGGGAGGGGCTGGCGACGTTCGGTGGAGTGCCGCATCGGCTAGAAACCATTGCCACCGTCGACGGCGTCCGCTACGTCAACGACTCGAAGGCGACGAACGTGAACGCTGTCCAGTACGCCCTGGAGAGCTTCGATGAACCGATCGTCCTGATCGCCGGCGGTCGCGACAAAGGGAATGACTACGAACCGCTGGCGTCGCTGGTGCGGGATCGGGTTCGCGGCATCGTTGCACTCGGCGAGAGTGGCGAGAAAGTGATGCAGGAGCTCGGCCCGGCGGCAGCCTCTGCGCAACGGGCGACGACGATGGAGGATGCCCTGGTGCGCGCCCGGCACATCGCGCGCCCTGGAGATGTGGTCTTGCTAAGTCCCGCGTGCTCATCTTTCGACATGTACGAAAACTATGAAGAGCGCGGCGACACCTTTCGCCGTCTCGTGAGGCGTTTGTAAACCGGCCGGACCCTGAGCTATACTTCGGGTCGCCTTTCCGGCGCTTCTTTGCCCCCGCTTATCATGAACGCATTACGAACACTTAAAGACCGGCTGTCCGCCCGCTCGCCCGCGGATAAGTACGTGATCTGGGTCGTGCTGGCCCTGTCCGCCGTCGGCGTCGTGGCCGTGTACAGCGCGATCACGTTCCTGGCGGAAACCAAGGCCGGCGGCGACACCGAACGCTTCCTGATCCGCCATGTGATCCGTGTTGTGCTCGCCCTCGGCGTGATGGGCGTCGTCAGCCTGATCGACTACCGGACGCTCGCCCGCTACAGCAAAGTTGCCCTCGTCATCGCGCTGGGGCTGCTGGTCGTGGTGAAAGTGGTGGGCCTCTTCACGGAGGGGCCGGATCGCTGGCTGCGTGTTGCCGGCTTCGGGTTTCAGCCGTCCGACCTTGCGCGGGTGGCGCTCGTCTTCTACATCGCGGTGTTGCTCGCGCAGAAGCAGGACTACGTGAAAAGCTTCGGCCGCGCGTTCCTGCCCATCCTGATCTGGGCGTTCGGCACCATCCTGTTGATCGGCCTGGACGACCTGTCGACCTCCGCCGTCCTCCTCGTCGCCGTCATGCTGATGGGCTTCGTGGCCCGCGTCAGCACCTATCAGATTGCCGCCCTCGGCATGATGGGGGCGCTACTCGCGGTGGGAATGATCGCCAACTCCCCGAGTCGAGCCGCTCGCGTCGAGAGCTACCTCGGCGTGAACATTTTCTCATCGACCAATGCCGAGCATGTGCTCAACCCGCAGGGCGAGGGCTACCAGTCGCAGCAGGCCCGCATCGCCTTTGCAATGGGAGGACTGACCGGCGTCGGACCGGGGAAAAGCATTCAGCGCGACTTCCTGCCGGCGCCCTACAACGACTTCATTTTCGCCATCATTGCCGAAGAATACGGCGTGCTCGGTGCGGTCGCGTTGCTTCTTGGCTTCTGCATCTTGCTCATCCGGGGTTTCCTCCGCATTGCGCGGGATGCGCCGGACCCGCTCGGCCTGTTTCTCACCGTCGGCTTCACGACGCTGCTGGTGCTCTACGGTTTCGTCCACGCCGGCGTCGCCTGCGGGCTGCTTCCCGTGACGGGTCTGCCGATGCCCTTCGTGTCGTACGGCGGCACGTCCATGATTGCCAACGGCGTCATGGTCGGGGTCATCCTGAACGTGTCCCGGCAGGTGAAAGAACGAACCCCGGCGACCGAACGACGCAAGACCGAATCCTTCGTGTGACCCGGCCCCCCGTGGTCCGCGGCTTTTATCATCCCTGTTTTCCTGGTAACAACACCTTTTAAAGCTCCTCGCACGCATGGCTCGTCCTCCCCACATACTGATCGCCGGCGGTGGCACCGGAGGGCACGTCTACCCTGCGATCGCGATCGCGGACGCCATCACGGCTCGGCGGCCGGAGGCGCGCGTCGTGTTTGCGGGGACGGAGGATCGCCTGGAAGCGACGGCAGTCCCGAACGCGGGATACGCGCTGCATCCCATCACCGTGTCGGGCTTCCAGCGAGACCTGTCGCTACAGAACCTGAGTTTTCCCGTTCAGCTGGCGAAAGGCCTGATTCAGAGCTGGCGGCTCGTCGGCGCGATTGAGCCGGATGTCGCTGTTGGCACGGGTGGGTACGTGTCCGGTCCCGTGCTGCTTGCTGCGTGGCTGCGTCGTCGCCCGATTGTGATCCAGGAGCAGAACGCATACGCCGGGGTCACGAATCGCCTGCTGTCCATGCTCGCCTCGCACATCCATCTGGCCTTCGACGAGGCCCGAGACTGGGTACCGACGGGGCGGGCAACCGTCAGCGGCAACCCCACACGCGCTTCCCTCCTCCAGGCCGACGCGACCGAGGCCCGAGATACGCTGGACATCCCCGCAGGTGCGCTCGTCCTTCTCGTATTCGGCGGATCGCTTGGGAGCGAGGCACTCAACACAGCGCTGGAAGGTAGCCTCAGCACGCTGCTTGACGACCCGCAGGTGCACGTGATCTGGCAGACCGGGTCGCGCTACTACAGCGCAATCAGCGAGCGCGTCGCGGACCACCCGCGCCTCCGCTTACTGAAATACATCGAACGGATGGATCTGGCGTATGCCGCCGCCGATCTCGCCCTCTGCCGCTCCGGCGCGATCACGTGCAGTGAACTGATGGTGACCGGGACGCCGGCCGTCCTCGTGCCCTCGCCGAATGTAGTTGCCGATCATCAGACGAAAAACGCTCGGGCGATGGAGCGCGTCGGAGCCGCACGGGTCCTGCGAGAGCCGGATCTCGAGGCCCACGTCGCCGACGTTGTCCGCGAGTTGCTGGGCGACGCCGGCGTCCGCCGGGACATGGCCGACGCCGCCCGGAGGGAGGCCCGCCCTGAAGCCGCCGACCGCATCGCCGCCGACGTCCTCGCCCTCGCCGACACCCACCGCCACGCACAGTAACGGAGGTATCCCGAAGGCGCATCCCGTAGGACGCATTGCAATGCGCCCTGAGTCGCCCCATCGCGATGCGTCCCCGGACCCGCCCCGACCCTTACCGAAGCCTCATCTGAAGATGGAAACCGAACGCAGACGACAACCGGCTCTGGGGCGGATCC
>NZ_DAXETW010000118.1:0-20400 GCF_051155795.1 Longibacter sp. | reverse complement strand
GCGTAGGTCTGCGGCCGCTCGCTGTACTTAAACATGAACGCGTGGTCGTAGCGCACCTTCTCCATGAGCGTCAGCGTATCCCGGTGCTGATCTTCGGTCTCGCCGCAGAACCCGGCAATGATGTCCGTTGAGAAGGAAATGCCCGGGCAGATGTCGCGGGCTCGATCAATCAGCTCCAGGTACTCCTCGCGGGTGTACGTCCGACGCATCCGATCGAGCACCTCCGTGTTGCCGTGCTGCACCGGAAGGTGGATGTAGTTGCACACGTTCGGGCGGTCGCGGTGCACCCGCAGCAGGTCGTCCGAGCAGTCCTTCGGATGGCTCGTCGAGTAGCGGATGCGAAGCTCGGGCGAGACCCGGCTGATGCGGTCGAGCAGCTCGGCAAAGCTGACGTCGGTGCCGTCCTCATCCGTGTAGTGGTACGAGTTGACGTTCTGCCCGAGGACGGTCACCTCCTTGTACCCCTCGTCGACCAGCTGGCGCACCTCGCGGAGAATGCTGGAGACCGGGCGGCTGCGCTCGCGTCCGCGGGTGAACGGCACCACGCAGAAGGAGCACATGTTGTCGCACCCGCGCATGATGGTGACGAAGGCGCTCAGCCCGTTGCTGTCATAGCGCACGGGGGCGAGGTCGGCGTACGTCTCCTCCTTGGAGAGCTGCACGTTGACGGCTGCCTGGCCGCTCTCGTCGGCCTCGTTGAGAAGGCGCGGAAGGTCGCGGTAGGCATCCGGGCCCACGACGAGGTCGACCAGTTGCTCCTGCTCCAGCAACTTCTCCCGCAGGCGCTCCGCCATGCAGCCCAGCACGCCGAGTGTGAGGTCGCGCCCACGGTCCCGTTTGTCGGCCCGCAGCATGCTGAGGCGCTTGCGCACCTTCTGCTCGGCGTTCTCGCGGATGGCACAGGTGTTGATCAGAACCACGTCCGCTTCGCTCTCCTCGGTCGTCAATCCGTAGCCACTCTCCCGAAGAACGGATGCGACGATCTCGGAGTCCGACACGTTCATCTGGCACCCGTACGTCTCGATGAAGACGGACCGGGCCCCGTCGATTTCCTGATAGCCGGATTTCGGTCGATCGAGCTCCTCGGGATCGATTCCTTTCTCCTCCGCGCGTTCGCGCTTCAGGTCGTTGTCGAGGATCTGGATGTCGGATATCGGCTGCATGACGCGGTACGACTGGCTGGGGTGGAACGCGACGCACCGTCGGGTGCGTCATTCGATGCGTTCAAAGCCAACGACCGGATCTCGGTTCGGTTCACGGCGAAAGGTAATGAGTCTTGGTGAATGACAGCTCAAACGGCTCCGGTTGTCGCACTGCCGGCTACGTCCTGGAACGGTTGCGCTGCCCCCGCTGCGGCGCTCCTCGTTCGGACGCTTCCGTCTCCTGCTCGTCCAGCAGCGGCGTCTGTACACCGTTCTGTGTACCGGTCCCTTCCTCCATCGTCTGCTCGTCCATCGCCGTTGCCTCCGTATCGGCTCGTGCCGCCTGGAGGTGCTGGAGACGATCCATTGCCTTTTCCATCCGCTCCTGCGTCTGACTAATCTCCGTGCGGTGCGATACGTACGTGTATGAGCCGAGGCACACCGAAAGGACGAGCATGACAAACGTCGCAATCAACACCATCGGCTCCCCGACGGCCAGAGATATTCCGCCGGTCAGGACCGCGATCGAGCCGAAGAGGAGAATGAGACCGGGGCCCTCCCAGAGCCGCCCGTACGGCATCGCATATGACATCTCAACACGGCTGCCACTCCCTTCCGGGCGCACTTCGACGGTCACCGGGCCACGCGTCGGCTGACTCATACTGTCGAAAATCTGCAGCCAGTCGTTCACCGTCGTACCCGCCTCGAAGATGCGCCGGTCAAAACTTAGCGACGACGCCAGATGCCAGTCGCGAATGGGCCCGGCCGTCGTCGACTTTCCCGCGTTCTGAAATACGGACTCCAGCACGTCCACCATGTCATCCCATGTCTGGTCGTCCACCGCTCCGGGCAACACACGATCGATGCGGGCAGACGACGACATCCCGTAGAAGCGTTCCACGCCCTTCGGCGTGTGCGAGAGCCGAATCGGCTCATCTCCCTTCGACCCCAGCGCAATCTCTCTGGCGGCCGCCTCAATGTGCGCCGGATCCAGACCCGACTCTTCTCCGATCTGACGAAGCTCGTCCAGGGTCAGGCCCTTATCCCCCTGCCCCTCCTTCGCCGCCTGCTGCCGTTCGGCGGCCCGGCGAAAGATATCCTGGATCTCATCGTTTGAGTACTGCCTGTTTCCATCCATGGCGGGACGGTACGTTTAATGTGCACGAGGCTGAACGCTACAAGCGCAGGATGTGCCCGATCATGGGCCTGCGTCGGTCGGTGGAAATGGGAAGGTACGAATCCGCGTAACCATTCCCGAAAAAGCATCGTATCACTTGCACGCCAATTAAACACGACCGATGCCCATGATGCGCCTCCGTCTTCTCGCCCTCCTTTTCATGATGGGATGGATCAGCTGCTTCCTCCCGCATGCGGCCGGGCAATCGCCGGAGCCTGACCGCAAGGAGTACGCGTTCTCCAATTACGATGTTACGATCCATCTCCGCCCGGATGGCGCACTCGACGTGCGCGAGACCCTTCGCCTGGACGTGATCCACGGCACCTTCTCGTCGATGTACCGCGAGGTGGAAATGAACAATCTGGACTCGCTCAGCCACGTGTCCGTGACGGGCGAAGAAACGTCCGTGGACAGTCTTTCCATGGAACGCTCCGGTGGAGACCTCATGCTCCGCTGGCAATATCCTGAACGGGCCAAGCCTGCGTCCTTCGACATTTCCTATCGTGTGTACGGCGCACTACGGTCCGACGACGGCATGAACGTGCTCAAATGGACCGCCATCGGGACGGAGATCGACGTTCCCGTATCTGACGTCGATGTCACGGTGATGCTCCCGTCCGAGATCGCGATTCCGCGGGACAGCCTGTCGCTTGCGCCGGAGCCGGAAACGATCCGGGCGTCTGGAGGCGGATGGTCGATCTCATTCGTAAGAGACAGCCTCGACGTCGGCACCGGCTACTCCGTGGAGGCCACCTTTCCGAAGCGGTTCGACGTTCCGGAGCAGTTTGACGGGCTCGATGTCCTGAAAGGACTTGCGTTCACCCTCGTCACGTTCTTCGCCTTTCTCGGCGCGTATCTAATCCGCCGACGTCGCCAACCGGCACCGGACGTGATGGCCCGCGAACCGCGAATGCCGCCGTACGAAGCCGCCCGGATGCTGGGCGAATATCGCGCCCCTCGCATGCACGGCGCGATGGTCTTCGATCTGGCGCGCCGGGGCCACCTCACGCTCCGTGCGGATAAGAAGGAGTCGTGGCTCAATTCGACCACGACGATCGCCGTGGACGTGCACCCGAATGAAAGCGACCTCCGCCCGTTCGAGATGGAATTCCTGAACGAACTCAGCGTGCTCGACACGCTCGACGAATTGCAGAGCGACATGTCGACCTTCCGGCAAGAGCAACGGACGGAGGTTCGAAAAACGCTCGTAGAGCGCGGATGGCTCTACGATCGATCGCGACCGTACCTGCAGGCCTCTGCGCTCTCCGTCGGAACGCTCGTGCTCACGATCGGGGTCACGGCCTGGGCCATCGCACAGCACGTCCCGGCTGCCGTATATGTCGTCGGCCCCCTCCTGGGCGTATCGCTCGGTAGCCTGTTCTTCATCGGGTCCCGCTACGCCCCGACCGAAGAGGGCAGACGCCTTCGCGCCCAGCTGAATGCGTTCATCGAGGAGGCCAAAGCCGATATCGAGTCGCTGAGCGAAGACAACCCGGAACGCGCGGCTGAACGCTTTCCGGAGGTACTGCCCTGGCTCCTGCTATCCGACGACATGTCAGCAGCCTGGATAAAAGAGCAAGGCGAAACCATCGAGGCTGCCGGAGTACCGGAGGTTCTACCCGCATGGCTACAGCAGACGGGCACGTCGGCCGATGCAACGCTGTTCGCCGTCTACATCGCGGCGATTACGAGCACGGGGAATTCGGGCGGCGCGGTGGCAGCAAGCACGGCAGGAGGCGTTGCCGGAGCCGGGGCGGGCGGCGCCGGTGGAGGGGGAGCCGGTGCCTCGTAGAGACACGGTAGGGAGGCGGGTCCCGCCGTTCCCTACCGACCGTCCAGCCACTGCTGGGCCAGTGCCGCCGCGTCCGGTACATCCCCGCCCGGCTGCAGCGCACCGACGACGTATTTGCCGATCATGTCGAACTCGAGATTGACCGGGCTTCCCTTTTCCCACGTCCGGACATTCGTGTGCTCCCACGTGTGCGGGATAATCGCGACGGTCAGCTCGTCGCCGTCCAGCCGCGCCACCGTGAGACTGATCCCGTCAACAGCGATCGAACCGACCGGGATCAGATACGCGGCGTAGGAGGCGTCGTAGCGGATCCGGTAGAGCCAGTTCGTTTCTTCCTGCTCGACCGAGACGACCGTCCCCGTCGAGTCCACGTGTCCCTGCACGAAGTGGCCGTCGATGCGGCTGTCGGCTTTCATCGCCCGCTCCAGGTTCACCGGATCGCCTACGGCCAGCTGTCCGAACGTCGTCTTCCGGAGCGTCTCCTCAATCGTGACGACCGAAAACGTGGTTTCCGTGGCGTCGACCACGGTCTGGCACGCGCCGTTGATCGAGACGCTCTCGTCCACGCGAAGCGACGGAGACATCTCCGCCGCAACCGTGATCCGCTTCCCCGCAGCGTCGCTGCCGAGCGGTTCGATCGTTTCGATGTGCCCGACTTCTTTGATGATACCAGTAAACATAGACGGATCGTCTCAGCGATGAAATTGAATCGGGGGCCGCGCGTCAGTCCTGCCCACGTCGGGCGGCTCCCACCGGCCGGCGGTAGGCGCGGAGGAGCATGTCCTCCCCGATCGGCTCCCAGCGCGTTTCAGCGAAGGTGAGGGCGTCCCGCATCTCCCTCGTGCCGAGTTCGCCCGTTACGGGCGTGCCCTGCCCGCTGACCTTCGGAGCGATAAAGCAAAAGTAGCGGTCCACGAGGTCCTGCTGGAACAGGGCGGTCGAGAGGCCCGGGCCGGCCTCCACGAGAAGCGACTGGACCGGGCGGGGCGTACGGCTCTCGCCCGGCTCCGTCGAGGGCCCATTTTTGCCGAGCCGGTGAAGCAACGCGCGAAGGTCAAGGTGCTGCTCCGCCGTCTGCGGCACCCGTAGAACGCGCCCGCCGCCGCCCGTCAGCCGGTTTTCGTAGGGAAGCGTCTTGTCTTCTGCCGTCACGACCGTGGTTCGTGCGACGTGATCATCAGAGAAGAGGCGCAGATCGGGCGAAAGCGTACCCTGGCGGTCCAGCACGAGCCGTCGTGGCTGGGGGCCGTCCACATGCCGAACCGTCAGGCGGGGATCGTCGGACCGCGCCGTGCCCGACCCGACCAGGACCGCATCCATCTCCGCCCGCCAGCGATGGACGAGCGTGCGGGCTGCCGTCCCCGAAATCCAGCGGCTGTCCCCCGACGTCGTGGCGACGCGCCCGTCGACGGTCTGCGCCACCTTCAAGGTGACGAGAGGCCGGCCGGTACGGACGTGGTGAAAGAAGGGCTCGTTCAGCCGTGCACATGCATGCTCCATCACGCCGAGCTGTACGTCCACGCCATGCTCGCGCAGACGCCGGATGCCACGCCCCTTGACGGCCGGGAAGGGGTCGATCGTTCCCACGACCAGGCGCGGGATGCCCGCCTCAAGAACACGATCGGTGCACGGCGGCGTCTTTCCGTGATGGGAGCACGGCTCCAGGTTCACATACAGGGTCGCGCTCCGCAGCGCCTCTTCGCCGTGCCGCTCAAGCGCCAGCGCAATCGCATTCGCCTCCGCGTGAGGGCCCCCAAACTGCTCGTGCCAGCCTTCGGCCAGGCACTCTCCACCGGCACTCACCAGAACGGCACCGACGAGCGGGTTGGGACTGACCGTCCCGGCCCCGCGCCGGGCGAGATCCAGGCAGCGTTGCATCCAGTGCTCATGGTCCGCGTTGCCCCGGGCCATCACACTTCCTCGATGTAGTCCGGGAGCGATGGCTCCTTCAGCTGCCATGTTTCGAAGTAGAACTTGCTTTCGGATCGAGCTTTCTGGTACGGCAAGACGAACCGACGGAGCCCGGGAGCAGGATGGGCCCGAAAGGCGGCGACGAGCCGGTCGCGCATGGGCTTGGGACCGAAGAAACTCCAGTCGAACCCGTCGTGGGCCCGTTCTGGAAAAAACACCACGGCGCCGGCGTCCAGCACCGCACGCAGAGGGCCGAGCGCCTCGCGGCGTCCCCTACCCACCACGGCAGCGGCGCGTTCCGGCGGCACAGCGTCCGAAGCAGTGACCAATGCGGCTGCATCATTCGGTGCGGCAAAGCGGCGCGCCGCCGTATCTCGGTGGATCTCCAGCACGTCGCCGTCCGAGTCTACGACAGCCCACCACGAACGCCCGAGCGCCTCAATCAGAGGCGTCACGTAGGCCTCCGGGTCGGGCAGTGCCGTCAGGCCGACCCGGTCCGTATCCGGATCCGGCGCTCCGTCCGTTCGCGTCCCGGCGAGGTAGCCTCGGTAGTAGTCGTCGGTCTGCAGCAACTGGTCGATCGGCATGGACGGTCCCGAGGCTCCGGGGCCGCGCTCCGGCCGTTCAGCCCGACGCCGGGCGTCCGGGTCGGCATCCGGGGTCACGGGCTCCACCAGAACTGGCTCTTCGAAGAAGTACTTCAAAATATCGGGCGAGTCAGCCACGGCGCACGCAGTCGTCGGATGAAGCGGGATCGAAGGAGCAAGGCGTTCCTGGTCAATTTGTATCGACGCACCGACGAAAGGATGCCCCGGCTCTGCGAGAAAGCCACGAAACGAACACGACCGTTCCGATTCCCACGGTGGGATCCCTATCGAACCAAATCGTTGCGTTCGGCATTTGCGGTATGCTCGACTGCATGACCTGACCACACGCCCTCTATGCGATCTACTCTCGTCACCATCTGGGTATGGACTGCGATCGTCACGCTGATGATCGCCTGGCTGCCGATCATGGCGATCACGCGGCTGTTCGACCGCGACCCGGCGTACTATCGCACCGGCCTGATGCTCCGCCGGCTCGGGCGGTCGATGACGTACGTTAACCCATTCTGGGACGTCGAGGTTGACGGCACTTTCCCTGAGAACCCGCGGAATCCGTACGTGTGCGTAAGCAACCACCTCTCGCAGGGCGATCCGCCCATCATCGCTCGTGTTCCGTGGGAGATGAAGTGGGTCGCGAAGGTTGAACTGTTCAGCATGCCGATCGCAGGCCCGCTTCTCCGCATGAGCGGCGACATTGCGGTAGACCGACGAGACCGCGACAGCCGCGGGAATGTACTCGCGCAGGCCAGAACGTACCTTGAGCAAAAATGCAGCGTGATGTTCTTTCCCGAAGGCACGCGGTCTCGGGACGGTCGCGTGCACCGATTTGCCGACGGGGCGTTTCGGCTGGCGATCAAGAGCGGCGTTCCGGTCCTCCCGATCGCAATTGACGGCACGCGTCGAGCCCTTCCGAAGCATAGCATCTGGTTTCAGCCCAACCCGGAGAAAATTCGCGTCCGCGTGCTTCCGCCTGTCGACACGTCTGAATACGATCCCGACGAGAGTCGCAAGCTTCAGCGCGAGGTGCGCGCACGAATTATCGCACAGGTCGCGGAGTGGCGCGGCGTCTCCCCCGAGGACGTCGATGCACTTGCGGAGCCGGAGGAAGAGGCCGCCGAATCCTGACACGATCGATGATGAAGCACGCCGCGGCAGGATCGGTCGGTGAAGCATCGGTCAAACCGGGGTGTGCGGCCTGCCAGCCGGAACCCGCTGCGGCTCACGTGCATTTTTCCGAACGCTACAGCACGGGCCACCCGACGTCCATCGCCCGGCCCGACGATTGCCCAGTAGCTCAACTGGCAGAGCATCTGATTCTGGTTCAGAAGGTTGATGGTTCGAGTCCATCCTGGGCAACACAGGATGCCCCAATAACGCCCGTTCCGTCACCACCGGTGACCGAACGGGCTTTTTTGACATAGCGCACGTCTGCTGCTTGTGTCGGATGAGTCGTCCGTCGGTGCTGCAGCCATGGGTCGTGGATACGCGAGCCGCGATCATTGCCCCGTGCGGCACGATAGTCAGTCAAGGGAATCGAACGTGTTTGTACAAGAACCCGCCCTTATTGCACACACAAGCGAACCCTGTCTTGAACGCGCTCAGACGTGTTCTCAATCGGAGAGTGTCCCACTGCCACTGAAATCGGTCGTCTTCACGGTTTCTCATTTGGAGAATTGGTCACCGTGTACTATACTTATGAGTGTTGATTTGAAGCAAACGCCTGAAGCCGGTCCCATCGGGACGGGCTTTTTGTATGCCTGAACGGTACGTATGCAGCCGTTGGCGGCTTGCGGGGCACCGCCCTCCCACAGCCCGACCGCGCACGATGTGAACCGGACACGCCTGACCTGTACCTGAGACCTCGGATCTGTACACATACCCACCCAATATGTACAGCGGGGCAGATATGCCGCCAAACGACGCTTGCAAGCGTTGAGGATCGGTATTGCGCAATGCAACGCGGGGGATCGGCCGTCTTCGTCATTCCTTATTTGGAGAAGTGCCGACAAACCACTATACTTGTAAGTGCTGATTCGAAGCAAAACGCGGCGCCGGCTCCCGGAGGAGCGGGCTTTTTTTATGTCTGCGTTCGACGCTTCGATACGGAGCGGCACGTCTTCCGAACTCTGCGTCGTCACTGACAGTTTACGGCATGCAGCATTTCTGTCATCAGCGAGGAACCCATGTCGTCTCCATCACCACCGGTCCACCTTCCGGACCCTGTACCCGAAAGCGATCTTCTTGATGCGCTTGCTGGGTTTGTGATCAAACACGACGTGACCGTCCTCAGCGGCGCGGGCGCAAGCACTGAGTCCGGTATCCCCGACTATCGCGGCCCTCAAGCGCGGGAACGGGAGCGCACGCCAATGCGGTACCGCGACTTCATTTCTTCCGCGGGCGCCCGCCGGCACTACTGGGCGCGGAGCGCGATTGGCTGGGCATCGTTTTCTGCCGCCACCCCTAACGCCGGCCATGAAGCGCTGGCTGAGCTGGAACGGGCGCACTGCATCCGCGGCGTCGTCACCCAGAACGTCGACGGCCTCCATCAGGCCGGCGGAAGCAGGCGTGTGGTCGAGCTGCACGGGACGCTGGCCGAAGTGATTTGTCTTGACTGCGGTTGCACCGAGCCGCGGAGGTCGTTTCAGCAGCGTTTGCTCGACCGGAATCCCGGCTGGCTCTCTCGCGCTGCGACTCTGGCACCGGACGGAGACGCCGACCTATCTCCCAGGGAATCAGAAGGTTTCGAAGTCGCCCACTGCTCGCACTGCGGTGGGCCGATTAAGCCGAACGTCGTCTTTTTCGGCGAAGACGTGCCCGACGAGCGAACGCGTGATGCATGGGACCTCGTCAACGACGCCGATGCCCTTCTCGTCGTGGGCTCATCTCTCACGGTTTACTCCGGCTTCCGATTCGTTCGCGCCGCCGCCAAAGCGAACCGGCCCGTTGCCATCATCAACCTGGGCGCAACGCGCGGGGATTCGCTCGCAACAATCCGCATCGACGGGCGCAGTGGCACCGTTCTCCCACGCCTGGCGAATCTACTCGGTGCATAGACAGTTCTCCCGCAGACCCGCTCCCACCCGGGCTGGTCAATGAAGGGCGCGCCCAAAGTGAGCACCTGATCGCAATGCCTCCTCGGTGACGGCCCTAGTCAGACACGAACGCGTCGAGGCCGGAGAAACAAGCGCTGGAGGCAGCAGACGGAAAGCAAGTGACGCAGCGGCTCTTTCGAGAGAGGATCGGGCGGCAGTCGACAAGAACGATACAGGGACCGCAAACAGGGCTGCTCGTGACGTTCGCGCGGGTATACGGCCACCGGGCGCCCATCCCCAGACAGGTCCGCGGATGAATGGTGGAAGATCGTTCTTAACGACGGAGGGGTAGCCAGCTGCAAGCCGTCTTCCCGGGTCCTCAGCCAACGGTCTCTTTGAGCGTGAAGCCGACCTCGATCGTGACCTGCCAGTGTTTCACCGTTCCCTCTTCGATGTGACCGCGTGTATCCTTCACTTCGAACCAGCGCAGGTTTTCGACGGAATCCTCCGCACGGTCGATCGCATTCTGGATCGCCTCTTCGATCGAAACGGTCGAGGAGCCGGTCAGTCGGATGTGCTTGTAGACGTGATCAGCCATATCATTGGGTGCGCTCGTGTAGAAGTCGATGCATGCGGTAACGTATAGACCACTTAGGACGGTAACTGCAACGATCAAACGATCCGCTTCGCTTCGATGAGGTCCTCTCGGGTATCCGGCTACGTCTTTACGGTCATCGCCGCGACCTGCTGGGGCCTTCTGGGACCGGTCGCGCGCGTCGCGTTCGCCGAAGGGGTATCGGCGCTGGAGGTAGCCTTCTGGCGCGCTGCCCTCGGCGGAGGCCTGTTCGCGGTCCACGTGCTCGCGCTCGCTTACGGGCGGCGCATTGCTCCATCCGGCGCGCACCGACGTCTTCAGATCCATCGGGCCGACATGCCAGCCATCGTCGCGTTCGGCGTGATTGGCGTCGCGCTGTTCTACGGAGCCTACCAGCTGGCCGTGCAGGCGGGAGGGGCGGCCCTGGCCTCGGTCCTGCTGTACACCGCACCGGCCTGGGTAGCAGGGATGGGCGCAGCCTTTTTGAACGAGCCCTTGACCCGCCGGAAACAGGTCGCCGTCGCGCTAACGCTGGGCGGCGTGGCAGCGATCGCGCTGGGCGGAACGGCCGGCGTCACCCTTACGGTATTAGGCATCGCCTGGGGGTTGACATCCGGGCTCGTGTATGCGTCATACTATCCGTTCGGGATCTATTATTTCGAGAGGTACGTCCCTGCGGCTGTGTTCGCGGTGGCGCTTCCTGTGGGCGCCGTCCTGCTGGCTCCGTGGATTGCTTTCACCACCAAATCCGCGGCGGCCTGGACGGCACTGATCGCCATCGCTGTCGTCTCCACGTACGGCGCCTACCTGGCCTACGGTGCCGCCCTGCAGCGTCTCCCGGCCTCCCGCGCGAGCATCGTGGCCACGCTGGAACCGGTGGTCGCCGCCGTGGCCGCCGGGATCTGGTGGGACGAGGACCTCGGCCTCTGGGGCTACGCCGGCGCCCTGCTCATCGTCGCCGCCGGCGTGATCACCGCGCGGGAAGGGGAGCAGAACAGCGACGGGAAGAGGACGGAACCCGAAATGTGAGCGGATCGGGGACGGGTTTGGGTGTGAAGGTATGGAGGTTTGAATGTCTTTATGTGTACACTCTTTTTGGCATGATATCCCCGGCGAAACGCTTGTATACGGGGCTGGTGCTGTAGCCTACCGCGTGGCGGCGTCCTGGCGGCCTTTCCCGAGCGAAAGGCAGGGAGAATCCCCAATCCGGCATCCCCAATCCTCTATCCGTAATCCCCAATTCCCAAGCCTCATAGCACCCCGGTATACCCATCATGAATTCCCTCGAGATCGGTTTGCTTTGTGCAGCACGCATCGCAGATTGATGGCTCCATTCCCTCGGTGATTCCCATCCTCTCCCGCATGGCTTACACGCTTGACGACCTGCGTCGGCTGCTCGATCTCGAGCGCATCGAACACAATATCTTTCGTGGCCAGAGTAAAGACATTGGCTCCGGAAGCGTCTTCGGCGGTCAGGCGCTCGCTCAGGCGCTCGTCGCCGCCAGCCGAACAGTCGAAGACGCGGAACGCAGCCCGCACTCCATGCACGGCTACTTTATTCTGCCGGGCGACGTCACCGCCCCGATCGTGTACGAGGTTGACCGCATCCGAAACGGCAACAGCTTCACCACCCGGCGGGTCGTCGCCATCCAGCACGGACGGGCCATTTTCAATATGTCAGCCTCATTCCACGTCCCGGAGGAGGGCGCAGACCACCAGTCGGACATGCCGGACGTGCCGGCACCGGAGGACCTTCCCCGTGAACTCGATCTTCTCCGCGAGATCGCCCACCGCATCCCGGAGGACCGGCGGTCCTTCTTCACCGAGGAACGACCCATCGAATTCCGACCCGTCGACCCGGTATCCGACCCGTTCGCTCCAGAGCCGACCGCCCCGCGCCGCCACCTCTGGCTGCGCGCCCGCGGCTCCCTCCCCGACGATCCGCTCGTCCACCAGAGCGTTCTCGCCTACGCCTCCGATTACGGCCTCCTCGGCACCGCGCTCCGTCCACACGGCCTCACGTTCGCAACGCCCGGCCTGCAGCTCGCCTCCCTCGATCATGCACTCTGGTTTCACCGCCCGGTGCGCGCGGATCAGTGGCTGCTGTTCGCAATGGACAGTCCGAGTGCATCCGGCGCCCGCGGATTCACGCGTGGACAAATATTTGACAATGACGGTACACTTATTGCCTCGGTAACACAGGAAGGCCTGATGCGTCGCCGGAAATCGGAGTAGTCGACGCTTGCTCATCCCTCCTCGGGTGCTCCGAAACCCCGATGTGCACCTCCCCGGAGACCGCACGTCGCGATTTCCGTTGATCACGGATTACGTTTCGCCCGGTGACGTTTGGAATCTACATCGCGCTGTTTCTGCGTCCTCGGCAGTCCGTACCTATTCGTGCCCACCCCGTCCCCGACCCGTGCCGTGCTCCTGCACGCCCCTCCGACGCCGTCGCCGGGAGCGGGTGATGCAGATCCCCCGTCGGACGACGAGGCACCGGATGCCACTCCATCGGACGCGACCCCATCGGACGCCGAACGCAGACCGTCGCTAACGCTTGCCGAACGGCATCGCGTCACGGGCGGCGCCGTCGACGAAGCCATTACCGACCGCGTGCACCAGTACATTCGGCCGGTATCGATCGGTCTGTCGCTGATGTATGCGGCGTTCGTCGTCATCCATCTACTGGTTCTGTCGCCGCCGGTGTCGTGGATCATGAGCGGCCTTTCCGCTGGAGCAGCCGCCATCTGCTCCGGGATCTGGCTGTCGTGGTCACGTCTCCCCAGAACCGCTCCGTATCCCCACGTCGTCGGGGCGACCATCGCTGCCGTTGTGCTCATGAACGTCCTCACGCATCTGGCGTTGACGAGCGACCTGCAGGGCACAACGCACCTGATGCTGATGCTCCTGGGAGCGAGCGTCCTGCTGCTGTCTTCCCGCTGGCTCGCCGGCGTCGTCATCGCGTCGCTCGTCGGCTGGGGCCTCATCGTCTGGGCGACCGGCCCGTACGCGTCGATCATCCACTACACGTCGTCTCTCCTGACCACAGCGCTGCTGTCCGTCATCATCCACGTTGCGCTCCGGCGGGCCACGCGGGAGAGCGAACGCCGGCGCCTCTCCGCAGAGCGGCTTCAGTCCGCCCTTTCCCGCGCGCTGGATGCGGAAGCAAAGGCCCGCCGACAGATGGAAGCCTCCAACCGCGCCCTGGGTACGGCCGTCAAGGAAGCCGAAGAGCTCAACGAGATGCAGGCGGCCTTCCTGTCCGACATGAGCCATGAAATTCGGACGCCGCTCACCTCCATCATCGGATTCGCCGAGGTCCTCAGCGAGGAGGATCCGCCAGAACCGGAACGCTTCGCAGACCTCATCCGACAGAGCAGCGAGCGGCTCATGGAAACGGTGAACTCGGTCCTTGACCTCTCGAAGCTGAAGCGAGGCGTGGCCGAGTTTCGGCCGGAAACGACCGACGTGACATCGCTGCTGGAAGACACCCTCCGCCTCTTTCGCAGCCGCGCCGAATCGGACGGCATCGACCTCTGCCTGGACGCCCCGGATGAGCCCGTGACGGCGTACCTCGACCCGTCATCGCTGAACCGTATCACATCGAACCTCGTCAGCAACGCCGTCAAGTTCTGCAGCGAGGACGACGTGGTGACGGTCCGGCTGGCGGAGACACCCGACCGGATCTCCATTGCCGTGGAGGATACCGGCCCCGGCATTCGCCCGGAGTTCCGGTCGCGCCTGTTCGAACCGTTTCACCGCGACGAGTCGCTCACGCGTCAGGGCACGGGGCTCGGCCTGACGATCACCCGACGCCTCGTCGAGGCCATGGACGGAAGCATCGACGTGGAAAGCGTGCACGGAGAAGGAAGCACCTTCGTCGTGACGCTCCCACGCACCTCGAACGCGGAGTGAACGCTCCTCTGTCTCGCCACCCGGAGCGCCGGTCAGGCCGCCTGCCGGTACGGCTGCGTGTCTCGCGTTCGCGAAAACAGCTCCTCACCGCTGGCGTCGCAGAACCGCGTTGTCATCTGAAGTCCCTCTAGCGTCACCACCGCAAAACCCGGTGTTGCGCTCTGGTAGATTGGATCGGCGGCGGGATCGGTCGCGACGTTTGCTCCGGCTCCGGCTCCGCTCAAAACCTCGCTGATCCCGTCCTGGCTCGCGAGCTGTAGCATCTCGTCGTATCCGCACACATAGGCCTGGGCACCGAACTGACGGAGAACAGTCGCGACATCATCCCCCTCCGGCCCCGCTCGCAACGTCGACAGGGCATGATGCCCGACGACAATCTTCCAGTCCGACCGGGAAGGAGCCAGCATATTCCGGAGCCAGTACATCTGGAGTTGGGGCTCCGGGTTCTGGACCAGGTTGCGGTCGCTCGAGAGCGGCGTCGTGTCGAGAATGACGAACTGTGCGTGCGTGCGGTCGTCCACGCGTTTGTTGATGGAGTAGAACGGTCCCGGCATACGCCAGCGCAGATCATGCTTCGCGTATTCCACCTGTGCCCGCGTGCTCCCGCGATGGCATCGGTCGCCGAGCGACGCGTACCACGGGAGGTCAAGAGCGGGCACGTCGTAGACGGCGTCGAAGCTGTCGTGCCACTGCGGGTCGAGTACGCCGCTTACCCCTTCCGGACGAAAGTTGTCGCCGGTCGTGATAACGAAGTCCGCATCGTAGCGCCGGGCGGCACGCGCGAGCCCTCGGGCAACGGCCGCCTGGTCGCTGTGACCGCGCCGTCCCCAGTCGCCGAGAACGAGAAATGATAGCATGCCGTAGCGAGAGATCTGAACGCAAAGAGCGGAGGAGGCCGCGTCGTGGCGCGGCGAAAAGGCAGTCGACCCGAAGGAGGTCTTCAGCCGTGGATACATCCGGTGTACCACGACGACCGATTCTCGTTCGCTAAGATGCCCATGGAACGTGACGCAAGAATAATGACAGGGTGAACGAACGGTTACAAAATTTCACGAGTTGATGCAGTGCGCTCGACCCGGTACCACGTTACGAGTCGGAGCGCAGCCCACTGTGGCGAATGTCGTTGCCCTCGATCATGAAGACGATGCTCTTCGCGACGTTCTTCGCGTGATCGGAGATACGCTCCAGCCCTTTGCTCGCCGTCAGGAGATGCGCTACGACCTCGGCCCGCTCCCCGTCGGTTTTGGACATGTTCACGAGCATCGAGAAGTTGTCGGCGTGCATCCGGTTGACCTGCAGATCGCGGGCGATCACCTTTCGGGCCTTCAGGCGATCCTGGTCGAGAAAGGCGACCTCGACCTCCCGGAGCATGCAGCGGGACATGTCGGCCATCTCCGGGATATGCGTTTCTTCGATGAGTCCGGGCCACTCCACGAGGTACTCCGTGTTGCGGGACAGATTCCGGCAATGGTCGCCGATGCGCTCGAAGTCGGTATTGATCTTGACGGCCATGATCAGCATGCGCAGGTCTACGGCCACCGGGGCGTGCAGGGCGAGGATTCGCTCACACTGATCGTCGATCTGCATTTCCAGCTCGTCGATGGCATCGTCCCGCTTGATCACCGTGTCGGCAAGATCGGTGTCCCCGTTTAGCAACGCGTTCATCGCATCGGCGAACTGTTCGTCCACCCGCCCCGCCATTTCGATGATGAGGCTGCGGAGGGAGGCGAGCTCGCGGTCCAGCTGGGTGCGGTTCGACATGAGTACGGAACGGGTATGGCTGGAAGTCCGAGCGATGAGCCGTTTCGACAGGCACCGCGCCACGACGAACACTGCACCGGGACGGGTCACCCGAATCGACCGGTGACGTACGCTTCCGTGCGGTCTTTTTGAGGACGTGTGAAAAGCTGATCAGTTCGATTCATCTCGATGAGGCGCCCCATGTAGAGGAACGCGGTCCGATCACTGATTCGTGATGCCTGCTGCATATTGTGGGTCACGATCACGATCGTGTAATCCTTTTTGAGCTCCGTGATCGTTTCTTCTACTTTCGACGTCGCAATCGGATCGAGCGCACTCGCTGGCTCGTCCATCAGGACCACATCCGGCTCAACGGCGAGCGTCCGGGCGATGCAAAGGCGCTGCTGCTGCCCCCCGCTCAGGTCGTACGCAGGCGTGTGGAGCCGGTCCTTCACCTCGTCCCACAGGGCGGCCTGCCTCAAGGATCGCTCTACAAGCGCCTCCACGTCCCCGGTATACCCGTTAATCTTTGCGCCCCAGGCGACGTTCTTATAGATCGTCTTGGGAAACGGATTGGGCTTTTGAAAGACCATCCCGACGCGGCGGCGAACCATCACGGGATCGGCCTCTTTCTCGTAAATGTCCTGCCCGTCGAGCATCACCCGACCGTCCATGGTCGTCCCCTGAATGAGTTCGTTCATCCGGTTCATGCAGCGGAGAAGGGTTGACTTGCCACAGCCGGACGGGCCGATGAGCGCCGTCACCTCGTTGGGCGCAATATCCATCGTGATGCCCTTGAGGGCATGCGTATCGCCGTACCAGAAGTTGAGGTCTCCAATGCGGATTTTGGGGCGGACGTCTTCCCCGGTGGCCGTGTCGGGATCGGTCGAAACATCGGCTGCACGCCGGGGCTGATCCGCCGTGCCGTTCGTCGCGTCGGGGACGTTCTGAGCAGCGTCCACGCGCGGGTCGGGCGTCTGAGAAGTATCGGTCATGGCAGGAGGAAAGGTTGCGTCCGGGAATCGGGGCGAACAGCGAAGCTGTCATCCGCCGCCCGCACGCCGCCCCTCGAAGTAGTTGCGGAGCAGAATGGCGGAGAGGTTCATCGTGAAAAGGAGGACCATCAGTACGACGATGGCGGCGGCTGCGAGGCCCTGAAACTCATCCTGCGGGCGGGCCGTCCAGTTGAATATCTGAATCGGGAGCACAGTGAAGGGGTCGAGCACGCTATTTGGGGCGACGACCATGCCGGCGGCACCAACCATGATGAGCGGGGCCGTCTCACCGATCGCGCGACTCAGCGAGAGAATGACGCCCGTCATAATGCCGGGGGCGGCGGCCGGTAGCACGTGGCTCCAGATCACCTGCGATCGGGTGGCGCCGAGAGCGAACGCCGCCTCCCGGATCCCGCTCGGGATGCCGCGGAGAGCCTCCTGCGTGCTGATAATGATGATCGGCAGGATGAGCAGGCTGAGCGTCATCGCGCCGGCGATGACGCTGCTCCCGAGGGCCACGAAGCGGACGAAGATGGCGAGACCGAGGATGCCGTAGATGACGGACGGGACGCCGGCGAGATTGGCGATATTGATCTGGATAACCTGCAAGAGCCAGCCTTCGCGAGCGTACTCTTCGAGGTAGAGCGCCGACGCCACGCCGAGCGGCACGGCAATCAGACCCGTCAGGCCCATCAGCCAGAGGGACCCCACAATGGCCGGCCAGATGCCCGCACGCTCCGGCATGCGCGACGGCATCGACGACAGGAACGGTACGTTGAGCCAGGGCGCGGCTTGAATCGCAACGTCTACCAGCAACGCGACCAGCACCAATAGGCCAAACACGGTCGCGACAAAGAAGACCCCGGCCATCACGGCTCCGAGCTTCTTTCGTCGCCCGCGCCTCAACTCGAATGTGCCCGTTTGTCCCATCATGCGGAAGCCTCGTTCGAGAGATCGTCTCGTCGCTCGTGTCGGTTCACCTGGTACGGATGCCGCGCTATGCTCTCTCCGGCACCCCGGGTGCTGTCAGTATTTTTCCTGGTAGCGCGCGACAATGCGGTTCGCGATGATGTTCATCCCCAGCGTGATGAGAAAGAGCACGAAGCCGACGGCAAAGAGCGCCTTGTACTCGATCGTATACTGAGCGACGTCGCCTTTCCCCATCTGAACGATGAACGCTGTCATTGTCTGAATCGACTCTGTAGGGTCGAGCGTCAGCTTCGGCGTTGCACCCGCGGCCAGCGTCACGATCATCGTCTCGCCAATCGCACGACTGAGCGCGAGGATGAAGCTGGCCACGATCCCGCTGAAGGCCGACGGCACGACGACCCGGGTCACCACCTCGAGCTTGGTCGCGCCGAGCGCGTAGGCACCGTTCCACAGGCTCTTTGGCACCGCCTGGATGGCGTCTTCGCTGAGAGAGGCGACCATCGGAATGACCATAATGCCGACGACGAGTCCGGCGCTCAGCGCGTTGAAGACGCCCAGGTCGCCCGTCCACGGCTGGTCGGGCGGTGAGACGAACGGGATCACGCCGAGCAGGAAGGCCCAGATGTCGTAGGCGACCGGCGCGATGAAAGGCAGAATCGACTTCAGAACCGGGGTCACGAAGGTCAGGGCGAAGTACCCGTACACGACCGTCGGGACACCCGCGAGAAGCTCCAGCCCCGGCTTCAGCCAGGCCCGCAACGTCGACGGCGCGTAGGCGCTGATGTAAATCGCACTGGCCAGGCCGAGTGGCATGGACACCAGTGCCGAGATCACGGTGATCAGAACCGTGCCGGCGACCAGCGGCCAGATGCCGAAGTGCTTATCCGCAAACTGAGGGGTCCATTCCGTGCCACCCAGAAATTCGCCGAGCCCGACAGCCTGAAAGAATCCGATCGATTCAACGATCAGGACGGCGGCAATTCCGAGCGTGGTGAGCACGCTCAACAGCGCACACGCACCGAGGACGTACTTCACCGCCCGCTCCTTCGGGCTATTGAAGACCTCGGCGCGCAGGGGCGAACCGTTGGTCGATCCCTCCCCGGGCGGCGGATACCCGCCGGTCGCCGTTCGGGCCCCGGACACCGCCGCCTCCGTTGTGGATGTCGAATCCGTCATTGCGAACAGGGAAAGCAAGAGGAAAGAGACCGACGACGCCCTGAACCCGGTGGCGCGATGCTACTCGGACGGCACTGTCGCCGAGGTGTCGGCGGCGGTCGTATCGATTGCCGTTGTATCAGCTGCCGTTGTATTCGCTTCCGACGTATCGGTAGAGGCAGCCAGTCCTTCGGCCTCACCGCGGAGCACGGCCTCGACATCCGCGCTCGCCTCGACGCCCTGCCGCCCGAACAGCGTGCCCGTGCGCTGACCTTCGAAGCGCTGCAGGTTGAGCGCGTACGCGGCATCCGACAGCGGCACGTATCCCACCTGCGGCGCGAGGTCCGACACATTTTCCATGTAGAACCGGATGAACTGCTGCACGGCCTCGCGATCGGCGGCCTCCGAACGAATGTAGACGAAGAGCGGGCGAGATAGCGGCCGATAGGCTCCGGTCTGAATCGTCGAGTCGCTCGGGGCGATGCATTCGGCCCCACCGCCAAGCGTGTCCGCGTCGACCTTCATGAGAGCGAGCCGGTCGGCATTGTTCTCGTAGTACGCGAAGCCGAAGTACCCGAGAGCGCCGGTCGTGCCGGACACGCCCCGCACCAGGACGTTGTCGTCCTCGCTTGCGGTGAAGTCCGTCCGACTCGCGCCGCCCTCCCCGACGATCGTTTCGGTGAAGTAG
The DNA here is from genome assembly GCF_051155795.1 of Longibacter sp. NCBI lineage: Bacteria > Pseudomonadati > Rhodothermota > Rhodothermia > Rhodothermales > Salisaetaceae > Longibacter > Longibacter sp. The sequence goes on along the minus strand of NZ_DAXETW010000118.1, from coordinate 723 downwards.
TCGTAGGTACCGCTTGCCGTCCCCGGCCCGTAGAGCTTCACGGGCACATCCGGGAACCCATCGCGCACGTCGCTCCACTGCTGCACATCGCTGTCCGGCCGCCAGATGCGCTGGAGTTCGCGGGCGGTCAGGCAGTCCGTCCAGTCGATTCCCTGATGGGCCGTCACGGCAATACCGTCGTAAGCCACCGGCATCTCGATGAAGGCGATGCCGGCATCCTCGGCCTGCTGCCGCTCGCCGGCCGTGATCGGCCGCGACGCGTCATTCATGTCGGTCTCCCCGCGCAGGAATTTGGAGAACCCGCCGCCGGTCCCACTTTCCCCTACCGTGATGCGTACGTCTGGATTTTCCCGCATGAACTCCTCCGCCACAGCTTCCGTGAGCGGGTAGGTCGTACTCGATCCGTCGATGCGGATCGAGCGGGTGGCGTTGTCATCGCTGCCGCAGCCGGCAAATATGAACAGCAGACCGGCAACAAGAAGTCCGAGGCCACAGATGGCGGATGGGCGGAAGCGGGAGAACAGCGTGTCGGGGGAAGGGATCGTCATCGGTGGGGGAGTGAAGAAAAACGGTGGACGGTGTGACAGAGACGGCGGCGGATGGCGGCCGGGACCGGCTACTCTTTGAACTTGTACCCGACGCCCTTGACGGTTTCGATGTACTTGCTTCCGATCTTCTCGCGGATCTTTCGCACATGCACATCCACGGTCCGGTCGACCACGT